>DQTH01000291.1 GCA_015662865.1 Desulfocapsa sulfexigens | reverse complement strand
TGGCTACGGCAGTTGCGGGAAGATGAAAAAAACAAAAATGACAATCAAAGCATAGTTGAAAAGCGGCTTTGGTCAGTTACTTTTCAACACCCTTCTGTGGTGCTGCCAAATCCAGTAATTTACGAATCCATCATTCCTTGAATCACAGCTCTGTCAGTATATGTTCTAACTGCGGACGCATACGTTCCACAGAGGCACGGCCCTCTGCAATAGTAACTGCTGCCTGGTCAAACTCCAGAAGACCAATCTCTGCCAGGCGTGGTGTCAAAAGGGCATCCGGTGGGTCACCGGCCATACGGCTGCGGGTGATTCGATCCTGCATGATGTTTATGGCACTGGACATCACATCAAAAACACCTGGTGTATCTCGGCTTTCTCCAAGCAATTTTTTCAACACAAAATCTTTCTGTTCGTTCAGACTTGTTGATATCTGACTTGAAATCCTGGCCCATGGTGCCATGTCTTTAATCATTGCAGCAGGTTTTTTCTCGTGACTGGAGTGGCTATGGTTTGCGTGTCTGGTCGCAATTCCACCGTTCAGATTCACCGCAATGACGATTTCTGCTCCCATGGCACGACAGAGAGAAACCGGAACAGGATCAACAAGACCGCCATCAACTAGCCATTGTTCTGCCAGCCTGACCGGGGCAAACAACCCGGGCAGGGCAATTGATGCGTGGACATTCTCCAGAAGATCACCTTTGCGCAGCCACACTTCACGCCCGGAATTGAGATCAGTGGCCACAGCAGCAAAGGACACAGGCAATGACTCTATATCAATACCTCCGAGACACTGGCCAAGAAAGTTTATAATCTTTTCTCCCCCCAGAACGCCCCCTTCCAGTAGAGAAAAATCCATAAATCCGAGAATATCCTTCCAGGAAAGGCTGCTCACCCAGTCTTCCATCTCATCCAGCTGCTTGCTTGCATAGGCGGCACCGACCAACGCGCCAATGGAGCTACCGGCAACTATTCCTGGTCGCACACCCATATCAGCAAGTGCCTGCAGGACACCAATATGGGCCCAACCGCGAGCAGAGCCGCTTCCAAGAGCAACACCGATTTTAGGATTATCTTCAGAGTGTATAATCATTGCTTTGGTAATTCTTGAGTAGAGAACAAAAAATTAAAATGGCGGTGCAATGGTCACAAGAATACGCATATCTGTTTCCGCTTTCACACCATGCGGCGCACTGATATCACTGATTAAAACATCGCCGGTTCCTGCAGGAATTGTAGCATCCCCTTCTCCCAGGAAAAAACCCTTTCCTTCAATGACCTGAATACTCAACTGCCCATCCGCTGGATGGCTGTGAACTGGAAAAACCTGTCCTGCAGCCAGATTAAAATTTAGAATTCTAAAATAAGGAGAATCATGGAGCAAAAAACGTTTAAACTTATCTGGATCAAATTCACGGCTGTCAGCAAGATGAATACATTTCATACGTTTCCCTCTTTATGATACGGCTCTATTCAGAGCACTTAATACAGCTTTTATGGAAGCCACAATGATATCCGTGTCGATTCCAACCCCCCACTTCTTTACACCGTTATCCATTTTCACTTGAATATAGGTTACTGCTTTTGAGCTGGAGCTTTTACTTAAAGCATGTTCATGGTAACGGCTGAGAGAAAAATTTCCAATTATGTCCTGTTTCAGAGCAGCACAAAATGCGTCCAGAGGTCCATTACCAGGAGCAGCAATTGATTTTTTTTCACCACCTACTTCAACAACGGCTTCAATTTCCGCGACAGACCCCTGTTTGTCATTTTCAATATGACGTTTGACCACATTAAAACTGCTGAGACCATATGGAGTATTTCTTTTTAAGTACTTGTTTTCAAAAGTCTCCCATATTTCTCCAGCCTGCAGTTCCCGGCCAGCCTTATCTGTCACTGCCTGGATTATTGCACCAAATTCCGGATGCATTGCTTTAGGCATTTTCAACCCGAATTCCCTGTCCATAATATAGGCAACACCGCCTTTTCCGGATTGACTGTTGATTCGGATAATAGACTCATAGGTTCTTCCGACGTCTGCTGGGTCAATCGGCAGATAGGGCACTTCCCACTGGCCTTTTCCATCCTGTTCAAAAAGTTTCATACCTTTATTGATAGCATCCTGATGAGAACCTGAAAAAGCGGTATAAACAAGTTCGCCTGCATAGGGGTGCCTGACATGGACTGGAATGTCAGTGACCTGTTCAGAAACTGTGATGAGGCGCTGAATGTCATGAAGGTCAAGTTTTGGATCAATGCCCTGGGTGAACATGTTGAGAGCAAGGGTCACGATATCCACATTTCCTGTTCGTTCACCATTACCAAACAGTGTACCCTCAACCCTTTCGCCTCCCGCCATAAGCGCAAGTTCTGTGGCAGCAACAGCGCAGCCGCGATCGTTATGGGCATGCAGGCTGATAAGAGCGGAATTTCGATTCTTCAAATTATTGCAAAACCACTCGATCTGGTCGGCATAAACATTGGGTGTTGCCATTTCAACTGTGGAAGGAAGATTAATAATGACAGGATTGTCAGGAGTCGGTTTCCATACTTCCATAACTGCTTCACAGATATGAAGTGCAAAGTCCAGTTCTGTTCCTGTGAAACTCTCAGGAGAGTATTCATAACGAAAACAGGTTTCCGAATATTTCGCTGTTTCATCCCTGATTACAGTTGCACCTTCAACCCCTAATGCGGTTATCTCCTCACGACTCATCTGAAAAACAGCCCTGCGCTGAAGTGTGGATGTGGAGTTGTAAAGATGCATCACCACGTTCTTTGCTCCTTTCACAGCCTCAAATGTTTTCTTAATGAGGTGTTCACGTGCAGGAGTAAGGACCTGAATGGTCACATCATCAGGAATAAGATCATCTTCAATAAGGGTACGGGCAAAATCGAATTCCACCTGGGAGGCAGATGGAAAACCGACCTCAATTTCTTTAAAGCCGATATCTTTAAGCAAGCGAAACAGCTCAAGTTTTTGTTCAAGGTTCATGGGTTGAACCAATGCCTGATTCCCGTCGCGCAGGTCAACACTGCACCATGCGGGTGCTTTCACAATTGTTTTCTCAGGCCAGGTGCGACCGGGAAGATCGACTTCCGGGTATGGCTTATATTTTTTTACTGTTTCAGCTTTCATTTAATTCCTCTTTTTGTTGCCCGGTGTCAGTATCTGTCAGATGCAAAACCGGACACAAATAAAAAAAGGCCACAGTTTCACACTGCGGCCTTCCGGATGTTTTGTTATTTTAACGATTTACGTTTCAGAACTCTCCAATCTTCACCACAGCCGGATCCCTATACAGGGTTAGTAGTAGAGTTGATAGGAGTATGTGTGTCTGCATTGAAAGTCTCTCGTAATTTTTATTGATTAAAAATCAAATAATCACCATATGGGCTTCTTGTCAAGTTTCTATTGGATATATTTGAAAAATTGACAGTAAAAGCCGTTTTTTCAACAGTTTCTTCTTGCATATTGACATCCATGTGATTGGAAGATATATTTCTCCTTCTCTAATATTTAAACGTTGTACATACTATTTGACAACTTTTCTGAAAAAACCTCAACATAAGAAAGGAAGAGGATTCATGGGAAAAATGAAAGGCTCTGAAGCCATTATACAATGCCTCCTTGAAGAAGGGGTAAAAACAATCTTTGGTTTTCCTGGAGGTGCAGTTATTGATCTCTACGACGACCTCATGGATTCCGAAATAAAACACGTACTTGTTCGCCACGAACAGGGTGCGGTACATGCTGCCGATGGACTTGCCCGAGTGACAGGTGATGTTGGTGTTGCACTTCTCACTTCAGGCCCTGGCGCAACCAATGGCGTAACAGCCATTGCCACTGCCTACATGGATTCCATTCCACTGGTAATCCTTACCGGCCAGGTCCCTACACCTCTTATCGGTAATGATGCCTTTCAGGAAGTGGATATCGTTGGTATTACAAGACCCTGCACCAAGCACAACTACTTGGTAAGCAAAGCAGAAGACCTGGTACCGACTCTTCGGGAGGCCTTTCACATTGCCCGTACCGGCCGCCCTGGTCCAGTACTTGTCGATCTGCCAAAAGATGTAGTTGCAAGCATGGTTGATTTTGATGAAAAGAAACCCATCCGCATGCAGAACTATCAGCCCACATATGAGCCCCATATGGGACAGATTGAAAAAGCATGCCAGGAGATTCTAAAAGCAAAACAACCTGTTCTGTATGTTGGTGGTGGTGTCATTCTCTCTAACAGCAATGAAGAGCTGACTGAACTTGCCAAAAAACTCAACATTCCAGTTACCATGACTCTCATGGGTCTTGGCGGGTTCCCGGGGCGCGATCCTCTTTCCATGGGAATGCTTGGAATGCATGGCAGTTATACTTCCAATATGGCAGTAGCCAAGAGTGATCTTCTGATTGCTGTTGGAGCACGCTTTGATGACAGAGTAACTGGCCGGATCGATGCTTTTGCTCCACATGCAAAAATTATCCACATTGATATTGACCCCACTTCAATCAGTAAAAACGTTGCTGTTGATATTCCCATTGTTGCAGACTGTAAGGTTGCACTCACTGAGATGAATAACGGGCTTGATGCATGCGGACAAAATCTCGAAGAAATAGGGGCAACACATAGTCCATGGATAGAAACCATCAATGAATGGACCAGGAAACATCCCATGTCCTACATTGATGAGGGTGAGGTCATCAAACCACAATTCGTCATTGAAAAACTTGACGAACTAACAGGTGGTGACGCTATTATTACCACTGAAGTTGGCCAGAACCAGATGTGGGCAGCTCAGTTTTATAAATTCAACAAACCCCGTCGTCTGATCACTTCTGGTGGCCTGGGAACAATGGGCTACGGTCTCCCTGCTGCCATTGGAGCTAAAATGGCATTTCCCGATGCAACTGTAATTGATGTTGCCGGTGATGGATCCATCCAGATGAACATTCAGGAACTTGCCACCTCAAAGCAGTATGGCTGCCCGGTTATTGTCTGTATTCTGAACAACAATTATCTTGGCATGGTTCGCCAGTGGCAGGAACTCTTTTATGACAAACGTTACGCGGCAACAGTCATGGAAGTTACTCCTGACTTTGTTGCTCTTGCTGAGGCTTATGGAGCTGTTGGACTTCGGGCCACTAAAACCAGTGAAGTCGAAGAAACTATCAAGAAGGCCCTTGAAGCAGTGAAAGAAAATACGGTCATTATGGACTTTCGTATTTCCCGTGAAGAGGGTGTTTTCCCAATGGTTCCAGCCGGAAAGGCGACCACTGAAATGCTTCTTGTCTGATACTGTTTCGTCTTGCCGGAACACAAAGGTTACAGGTGGCAATAGACACCTTATGAACATATTTTTATGCACAGGATAAATCAATGAAACATACGCTTTCAGTTCTTTTACAAAACAAACCGGGAGTCCTTTCCCGGGTCACTGGCCTGTTCAGCGGCCGTGGCTTCAATATTGAAAGTCTCAGTGTTGCCGAGACCCTGGATTCTTCACTCTCCTGCCTTACCCTTGTAACAACAGGTAACGATGCGATTGTTGAACAAATCACCAAACAACTGCACAAACTTATTGATGTTATCAAGGTTACAGACATAAGCGAAGGTGAGTTTGTAGAAAGAGAAATGGCACTTATTCGAGTCAAAGCCGAAAATACAACCAGAGCAGAGGTCTTACGTGTTATAGACATCTTCCGTGGGAAAGTTGTTGATGTCAGTCCCAAGTCCTATGCTGTTGAAGTAACCGGCGCTGCATCAAAAATCATGG
>DQTH01000232.1 GCA_015662865.1 Desulfocapsa sulfexigens | reverse complement strand
CACCGGAATTGAAGATATTGATCTGGTGACTCCATTTGTCACCACGGCATCCGGTGCCATTGGTGGCCCCACCACCGCCAGTCGCGGCACCCTGCTTCTTGGCCGTGCTATTATTGATGCAGCAAAGGCCTTGAAAGAAGATCTTAATGATAAATCACTGGAAGAACTTGCCGGAAAAACCTACGAAGGCGATTTTCTCTGCGATTATACCCAGGCAGACGGGAAACCCGGCGAAATTATTTCCCACATATCCTATGGCTATGCAACCAACCTTGCCATTCTGGATGATGAAGGCAAGCTCGATACAATAATCGCCTCCCATGATGCCGGACGCATTCTCAACCCTAAACTATTCCAGGGCCAGATCGAAGGTGGCGTGGCCATGGGAGTGGGATACGCACTCACTGAAAAAGTACCCCTTGAGGATGGATATCTCACCTCCGGCAAATACAGAGCACTTGGCATTCCCAAAATCAATAACCTGCCTGAAATTGAGGTAATTGGTGTGGAATCCAATGATCCGGAAGGGCCATTCGGCGCAAAAGGAGTTGGTGAAATCGGCTGTATTGCAACGGCTCCCGCCATTGCCAATGCCTTTGCGGATTTTGATGGCAGGAGGAGATATTCTCTGCCCCTTGAGCCTACCAAAAAGAAATAAGTAATCAGGAACAATCCTATGACTCTCTATTTACAAAATAGTCAATACATCGATTCCCAAACCCTTAAAGTCACCTCCACCCACCTCTCTGTTGAAGAAGGTGCCACAGGTAAGGTTACTCCCATTGATACCATTCCGCCTGCCGGTGAACGAAAGGATGGTGACCGGGTAATCGACTGTAAAGGCCGCTTTGTCACCCGCTCTTTCGGTTGCGGTCATCACCATATCTACTCCGCCCTCTGTCGTGGAATGCCTGCGCCTCCTCAGATTCCAACAAACTTCCCTGAAGTTCTGCAGTATATCTGGTGGCGGGTTGATGAACGTCTTGATAAGGACATGGTCGAAGCAAGTGCACTGGGCGCTGCTCTGCAGATGGCACGCCGCGGTGTGACATTCTGTATCGATCACCACGCCTCTCCCATGCATGTGACCGGCAGTCTGGAAACCGTTGCCAGTGCCTTTGAACGCTGCGGAATTGGTCATCTCATGTGCCATGAATCATCTGATCGTAATGGCCCGGAGGCCGCGGAAAAATCCCTTGACGAACATGACTCATATCTAGGTTCCGGCCGTCCCGGACTCATCGGCCTGCACGCATCTTTCACCGTGGGTGATGATCTGTTCACGAAATCAGTGGAACTTGCCCGCAAATATGACACTGGGCTGCATATCCATGTGGCAGAAGACATTGCCGATGAAATCCATTGCGAAAAAACATATAACAAACGGCTCGCCCAGCGACTCCGTGATCTTGGTGGGCTGGAAAGCCCCAAAACCATCCTTGGCCACTGCGTCCACTGTGATGAAGAGGAACGAAAGATCATCGCCGATTCTCCAGTCTGGGTGGTATCCAACGTGGAATCCAACCAGAACAACAATGTCGGCCTCACCGACTATGACTGGCTGGGCAACATCATGCTGGGTACGGACGGCATGCACAATGACATGATCCGCTCTGCCAAGGCTCACCACCTTGTCTGCTCCACCACAGGTGGCATAGGCTATGATGAAGTATATCGCCGTTTCCGTAATGTTCACAACTACCTTGCCCAGTTTGAAGGAATAGGTGACGATCTGAATAACCTTGTCATCCTGGATTACGACACCCCCACGGAACTCACTGACGAGAATTTTTACGGTCACTTTCTGTTCGGCCTGGAAGCACTCCATGTTAACACGGTTATTGCTCAGGGTCGGGTGATTATCGAGGACCGGAAATCGACACTTGTGGATGAAGAGGAAATACTCTCCTTTGCCCGCGAGCAGGGCCTACGGCTCTGGGATGCACTGGGCAGGTAAACCATGAGTATACTGGTGGCAAACGGTACGGTGGTCACGGCCACCAGGGTTTTTCAATCAGATATTTTGATTGAAAACGGATGCATTACTGCCATCGAAGAAGACATTTCCCGTGCAAATGTGGAGAAAAATATTGATGCAGCAGGCTGTTATGTCATGCCCGGCGGCGTCGATGTCCACACCCACATGAACCTCACGGTGGGAGAAAAACATGTCAGTGATGGTTTCTATCACGGCTCTGTGGCTGCCGCCCATGGCGGTACCACCTGCATTGTCGAACATCCGGGATTTGGCCCTGAAGGCTGTGAGCTGAGCCATCAGATTGATCTGTATCAGGAACAGGCCACAGATGAAATGGTCATTGACTACAGTTTCCATGGAGTTGTGCAGCATGTCGATGATCAGGTACTGCAATCAGTGGCAAGTCTTACAGATAAAGGCATTGCAAGCCTGAAAGTCTATCTCACCTATTCAGGGCGTCTTGGTGATGAAGAAATTATTCAGGTGATGAAAGCCACCCGTGACGCTGGTGGGATGCCCACATTTCACGCGGAAAACCACGCCATAATCAGTGAGCTGACGCAAGAATTTCGCCAAACTGGTGATATCAAAGATCCTGCCAGTCACCCCAAAAGTCGCCCTGATTATGCTGAGGCTGAAGCAATTAACCGGCTCATTGCACTATCCCGAGCTGCCGGCAATGTTCCGATCTATATTGTGCATCTCTCCACAGCCTCAGGGCTGGAGATTATTCGCAATGCACAAAAACAGGGGCTTGAGATTTACGCGGAAACCTGCCCCCAGTACCTGACTCTTACCGACTCCTGTTATCGGGAAGCGGATGACAAAGGCTTGCAGTACATCATGGCGCCGCCCGTGAGGACTGAGCAGGATTGTGACGCCCTGTGGGATGGTCTTGCAGACGGAACAATTTCCGTTGTCGCAACCGACCACTGCGCTTTTTCTTTTGCGCAAAAACTTGCAAAAGGAAAAACAGATATTTTTCAGTCACCCGGTGGAATCCCCGGTGTTGAGACCCGTATTCCCCTCCTCTTTTCAGAGGGTGTGCTGAAAAAACGTATTGATATGAACCGTTTTGTCCAGCTCGTTTCTACGAATCCGGCACGTATCATGGGACTTGCCCCGCAAAAAGGGGACATTGCGATTGGTGCGGATGCGGATCTCATGATCCTTGACCCCACAGCAGAAAAAACGATCTCCCGCGAAATACTGCATCAGCATGTGGATTACACTCCTTTTGCCGGAATGAAGGTGACGGGCTGGCCACGAACCGTGATGGTCAGGGGGAGAACCATTGTTCATGAAGAAAAAATGTCAGCCACAAAAGGTTTTGGCAACTTCGTAAATCGTAAAATACAAACGTAAACAAAGATAGTAGTTACAGGAATAGCAAATGAAAAAAGACCTATTTTTCTGCACAGATATAGACGTTCTCCTCAAGTGGATTCTCACTGATCTCGACGAAAACAACGAAATATTCGGCATCCACCGGGACCAGTTTTTCATTCCCGACTCCGCAAATTCATTCCGCATGAGCCGTTATGGAAACCTCCTGGAAACTCCGCTGGGAGTCGCATCCGGCCCCCACACCCAGCTGGCCCAGAATATCGTCGCGGCCTGGCTCACCGGAAGCCGATATATTGAACTGAAAACCGTCCAGGTACTTGATGAACTGGATGTCACCAAACCCTGCATTGACATGACCGATGAAGGGTATAACTGCGAATGGTCCCAGGAGCTGAAACTGGATGAATCATTCAATGAATATCTGAATGGTTTCATTCTCCTCTACATTTTACGCGACAAACTAGGATTTTCCGGAGACGAGGCCGGATTTATCTTCAACATGAGTGCCGGTTATGAACTGAAAGGCATCCATAGCCCCACAGTTCAGAACTTTTTTGATCGCATGGAGGACTGCTCAAAAGAGCTTGCTGAAAAGATAGAAAAAATTGCTGATATCTATCCACGGGTCAAAGAACTGGATATTCCCAGCCGGATCTCAGACAGTCTCACCATTTCCACCATGCACGGCTGCCCGCCTGATGAAATTGAAAAAATCGCCCGTTACTTTATTGAAGATCGCGGCTATCACACCACCATCAAACTGAACCCGACCCTGCTTGGGCCTGAGCGTTTACGCGATATTTTAAATAACAAACTGGACTTTGAAATTGATGTGCCGGATCTTGCCTTTGAGCATGATCTGAAATACCCCGATGCCATCAAGCTGATCCAGTCTCTCATTGATGCCGCTGATAAAAAAGGTGTTGAATTCAATATCAAACTGACCAACACCCTGGAAACCACTAATATTGATCAGGATTTACCAAAAACCGAGGCCATGTGCTACATGTCCGGCCGGGCGCTCCACCCCATCAGCATCAACCTTGCTGCTCGTCTCCAAGAGGAGTTTGACGGCAAACTGGACCTTTCCTTCTGCGCGGGCGTTGATAATTTTAATATTTTCAATACTCTTACCTGCGGCATGGCACCGGTGACAGTCTGCTCCGATGTCCTGAAACCCGGCGGCTATGCCCGCGTTTCCCAGTATGCTGTGACCATACTGGAAGGAATGAAGGAAGTTGGCGCCGACTCCCTTGACAAATTGGTCTGCGACTGGGCAGGAGATAGCGATCCGGTTGCTGCAGGTCTTGCCAACCTGAAAACATATGCTGCAAACGTTACTGATTCAGGTAATTACAGTAAGGATCTCTTTCCCTACCAAAACGTCAAGACTGAGCGCAATCTGCCCACATTTGACTGTGCAGGAGCGCCATGTGTAACCAGCTGCGGCGCTTCCCAGAATGTGCCCAGGTACATGGACTATACCGCCCGCGGTGACTTTGAAAATGCCTACAAAACCATCCTTGCCACCAACCCCTTTCCCAATATGCAGGGCATGGTCTGTGATCATCCATGTCAGTATAAATGTACCAGGCTAAACTACGACTCTCCCCTGCTCATCAGGGAAATCAAACGATTCATTGCCGAGAACCAGAAGCAGGATATCAAGCTCACGCCCCTGCCGGACAACGGTAAAAGTGTGGCCATCATAGGAGCCGGACCATCCGGTCTTTCCGCGGCCTTCTTTCTCCGCCTTGAAGGTTTTCAGGTTGACCTCTATGAATCCAAGGAATTTGTCGGCGGCATGGCCTCGGATGGTATTCCTGTTTTTCGCCTCGATAACGACAGTCTGAATAAAGATGTCAATCGTATTCTTGCCCTTGGTGCCCGACTCCATACCTGTGAAAAGGTGGATCAAGAAAAATTTACCAAACTGCGCCAGTCCCATGACTTTGTTTACATCGCCATTGGCGCTCAGGCCAGTTCGCAGTTAAACATTCCGGGAGCAGATGCCATTGGAATGTTTGATCATCTTGATTTCTTAAGTGATGTCAGACAGAGCGGATGCCCTGACATCGGCAAAAAAGTCATTATCATCGGAGCCGGTAACTCGGCCATGGATGCAGCGCGTACAGCAAAACGTATTGTCGGACCTGATGGGGAGGTCTCCATCGTTTATCGTCGTACCCGCAGGCAAATGCCTGCCGATCATGAAGAAATTACTGCTGCCATTGAAGAAGGTGTGAAGGTTATAGAACTGGCAGGGCCTGCTGCTGTTCAGGTCAGAGATGGTAAAGTTACCGGACTTGAAGTGGCCAGAATGAAACTTGGTAAACCCGATGCTTCCGGACGCCGCAGCCCGGTCAGGATTGAGGGTGAAGAAAATTACGTTATCCCGGCTGAAAGTATTATTGTCGCAATCGGCCAGCGGGTGGAACTGGGTTTTCTGCCAGACGGTGAACTGAGTGTGGACAGGAAATCGTTGCGCTCATCCCTGCCCGGCGTGCTTGCTGGTGGTGATGTTATTGATGTGTCCTCACTCATCAATGCCATCGGCCATGGCAGGCGGGCGACAAATTCCATAATAGCTGCCTCCGGACTCAAACCACAGGTCAATATTGCACCGACTGATGACCGTAAGCTTAATCTTACTGAACTGCAGAAGAGAAACGCAACCCGTCAGTTCGGTGTCAAGATGCCGGAACTGCCAGCGGCGAAACGGTTTAACTTTGATCTTTTTGTGGGAACCCTCAGTAAAGAGGATGCAATAGCAGAGGCCTCCCGCTGTTTGCAATGTGATCTGGTCTGCAATGTCTGTGTGACCGTGTGCCCGAACCGTGCAAATGTTGCTCTGCGGTCAGCTCCTGTATCCTATCCGGTACAGGTTGTCGCGGCTGACGGCTCTGTTGAAACCATCTCCCGGATTGAACTAACCCAGGCTTACCAGATTATCAATATTGCTGATTTCTGTAATGAATGCGGCAACTGCCAGACCTTCTGCCCTACCAGCGGCGCACCATACATGGATAAATCCCGTGTTCATCTCTCCGCTGCCAGCCTTGAAGCGCATGGTGAAGGATTTTTCATGGCAGATTCCAGCACAATGAGAATCATGCATGGCGGCAAAAGTGCAAATCTCACTAAAAACGATGATACATTTCTCTTCGAAGATGATGAGGTGAAGCTCAGCCTGGCCAAGGACTCTTTGCAGGCGACTGTTATTGAGTTAAAAACCAGGGTGGAAAATAAAAGTATACAAGAAGCGGCTGAAGCGGCAATTCTTTTCAACCTGCTGGAGAAAAGAAAACCGTTTGTGCAATGATGGATAGTTTAAAAGATCTGAAAATCATCCTTCGGGGTGCAGGAGATCTGGCAACGGGTGTCGCGCTGCGACTTCATCGTTCAGGATTCAGGTGTCTGCTACTCCTTGAAACAGCCCATCCTCTTGCGGTACGCCGTATGGTTTCTTTCTCTGAAGCCATAAATCTTGGAAAAGTCTGTGTTGAAGGGGTTACTGCCCGACGTATTGATGAGATGGGGAGGGCCAATGAATGGTTGCCGGACGATGAAATTCCGGTTGTTATAGATCCGGAAGGAAAATCCATTCAGACACTGCAGCCCGACATTGTCATTGACGCAATAATTGCCAAACGCAATACAGGAACCAATATAAACGACGCTGAACTGGTCATTGGTCTGGGCCCTGGGTTCACGGCAGGCCGGGACGTAAACTGCGTTATTGAGACCATGCGGGGACACGGCCTGGGCCGGGTTATTTATGATGGGTATGCAACGCCAGACACCGGAATTCCCGGGAACATCGGCGGCTATACCCATGAACGATTATTGCGTGCGCCGGGTGCAGGAATGTTCAAAACAGATTATAACATCGGTGACTCTGTTAACAGAGGAGACTGCGTAGCCACAGTGGACTCCGCACCGGTTTATGCAGACCTTTCCGGTGTGTTACGAGGGCTGTTACGTTCAGCCACTCCGGTGGAGCAGGGAACAAAACTCGGAGACATTGACCCGCGGAGCAAGACAGCTTTTTGCCGCACGGCATCTGACAAGGCAATGGCCATTGGTGGCGGTGTACTTGAAGCAATGCTACGACATTTTAACAATTGATAAACTCGTATAAATCTAAAATTTTTGCTATTCAGTCATTCCCGCTTGCGCGGGAATGACTGTACAGGCGTTTTTTTCGATATCACCACAATTGAGTAATACAGATAATAGCATGGAGATCTAACCATGGCAGTTGGACAATCACATATACGTAAAGATGTCAGGGCCAAAGTTACCGGTAAAACCCGTTATACCGACGACTTCAGCATGCCCGGCATGTTGCAGGCAAAATACGTCAGAAGCGAAATTGCTCACGGTCTGGTCAAGTCCATAGACACAAGCGCAGCGCTGGCCATGCCCGGTGTGGAGGCTGTTTTCACTTATGAGGATGTCCCGAAAATTCATTTCCCAACCGCCGGACACCCCTTTTCCCTTGATCCCGATCACCAGGATGTGGCAGACCGGCTGCTCTTAACCGATCACGTCCGCTACCACGGCGACGAGGTAGCCATTGTTGTTGCCCGTGACCTGCTGAGCGCTGAAAAGGCGGCAAAGGCCGTGAAAGTTGAATATGAAGAACTACCCGTCTGTGTGACTTCTGAAGCAGCACTGGCAAAAGATGCTCCAGCCATACACGAAGGCGGCAATATCATTAAATCCACCACCTTTGAAATCGGCGGGACTATCAGTGATGCTGAAAAGGAAGCGGACACAGTTGTTGAGGGAACCTATTCCACACCGATCATTCTCCACTGCCACCTGGAAAACCATACAGCATACGCCTATATGGATGACAATGACCACCTGGTGATTGTCAGCTCCACCCAGATTCCCCATATCTGCCGCCGTATTGTTGGTCAGGCACTGGATATGCCATGGCCGAAGATTCGGGTAATCAAACCCTATATTGGTGGAGGTTTCGGGAACAAACAGGATGTGGTCCTTGAGCCAATGGTCGCCTTCCTGACCAGAAAACTTGGCGGTATCCCGGTCAAGATCGAAATGAGCCGGGAGGAATGCCTTGTTGCCACCCGCACCCGCCATTCCCAGACCGTCACAGTCAGGGCCGGGGTGACAATCACTGGAACAATAAAGTTTCTTGATCTGAATGTTGTTTCAAATACCGGGGCCTATGCCTCCCATGGTCACTCCATTCCCATGGCGGCCGGTTCAAAATCGTGCAACCTGTATCCCAAAAGCGTGACCCGTTTCTCTGCCACCACCCATTACGGAAATATTCCGGCTGCCGGGGCCATGCGCGCCTATGGCTCACCCCAGCTTTTCTTTGGAATCGAATGTGCGCTGGAACAGGCCGCGCGAAAAATCGGTATGGATTCCGTTGAATTCAGGATAAAAAACTCTGCAAGACCCGGTGATATCGTCCCTAAAACAGGTACAAACGAACATTCTGTAGGCATGGTTGAATGTCTGGAAAAAGGACGCGAACTCATTGACTGGGACAGGAAAAAAGAGGAGTTTGCCAGCCAGGAAGGAGCGCTTCGAAGGGGCCTTGGTGTTGCATCCTTCAGCTATGGAAGTGGCACCTATCCGGCCTGCGTGGAAATTGCAGGCTGTCGATTGGTTCTCAATCAGGACGGTACTGTCCACATGCAGATCGGAGCCACGGAAATCGGCCAGGGCTCGGATACCGCCCTTGCCCAGATGGCTGCTGAGACCCTTGGCATTGAGTATGACGCTGTGCATGTGGTTTCAGAACAGGATACGGATGTTTCTCCATTTGATCCCGGTGCCTATGCCTCCCGCCAGACATACGTGGCTGCACCTGCTGTGCACAGGGCTGCAAAAAAACTGAAGACAAAGATCCTTGAGCACTGCCACCTTATGACAGGTGACGAGGTGGAAAATCTTGATCTTGTTGATGGAAAAATCATTCGCCGGGGTCAGATGGAAAACGTTGTCCTTGAGCTTTCCAAGCTGGCCCTGGACAGCTACTACCACAAGGAACGCGGCGGCCAATTGACCGCTGAAGTATCAAGCAAGACCTGCACAAATGCACCCAGTTACGGCTGCACCTTTGTTGATCTTGAAGTAGACATTGAGATGTGCATAGTCACCATCAAACAGATCATAAACGTTCATGATGCCGGTAAAATCATTCATCCACTTTCAGCTGAGGGTCAGGTGCATGGCGGAATGGCCATGGGCGTTGGTATGGCCCTGTTTGAAGAGCTGCTCATCGACCCTGAAAGCGGCTGGATTTATAATGGCAACCTGCTTGATTACAAAATCCCCACCTGTATGGATATCCCGGATCTTGAAGGTGCTTTTGTGGAAACCTTTGATCCCACAAGTCCTTATGGCAACAAATCACTGGGAGAGCCGCCCATTATCAGCCAGGGACCTGCCATTCGTAATGCAATATGGGACGCAACCGGGGTAAAGATTGATGAGATGCCTATGACGCCTAAGGTTTTGTTTAAACATTTCGCGAATGCAGGCCTTATATAAGATAGCTGAGAGAGTAGACAATGTTTCCAATTGAAAAATATCATTACGCAAGCAGCGTGGACGATGCCATTCAGGCACTTGCAGCTGATGAAAAGTCGAAAATTATTGCAGGCGGCACAGATGTCCTGGTACGTCTCCATGAGGGTGACACTGAGTACGGCTGCCTTGTGGACATAAATGGCCTGAACAAACTCAAAGAAATCAGAATTGACGATGATGGCAACATCTATATCGGCTCACTTGCCACCTGTACTGAGATTATGGAACATGAAATCATCAGAAAGCATCTGCCCATGCTAGTTGAATCCCTTGCTACCATTGGCGGTCCACAGGTTCGCAACACTGCAACCATGGGCGGAAATATCTGCAATGGTGCGGTGAGTGCAGACAGTGGTTGTGCAGCCCTTGTGCACGAGTTTGACCTTGTCATTGAGGGCCGTGAAGGTGAACGTATGGAGTCCATTAACGGGTTTCACACTGGTCCCGGTCGAACAATTCTGAACCACAGCGACCTGCTCAAATATTTTCTGGTCCGGCCTGAACAGTATGAGGGCTTCAGCGGATCATATATAAAATATGCCATGCGGGGAGCCATGGACATTGCCACCATCGGCTGCGGAGCAATGCTCAGGATGGACGGGCAATATATTGATACCTTGAAACTTGCCTTTGCGGTTGCCGCACCAACTCCCATTCGTTGTCCAAATGCGGAAAAAGCAGCGGAAAAGCAGATCCCCACCGATGAAACGCTGGAGGCCATTGCCGACGCTGTTGAAGAAGATGTCAAGCCGCGAACATCCTGGCGGGCCACCAAAGAGTTTCGCCTCCATATTATCCGGACGCTTGCTAAAAGAGTAACAAAACAGGCTGTGGAAAATCAGGGAGGTGCATGCTGATGCAGACCATAAATATCAAACTGACCATTAATAATAAAAAGTATGAAATGGATGTGGATATCCGCAAGTCACTGATGGATCTGCTCCGGGAAATGGGATTCACCAGTGTAAAACAGGGATGCGGTGTTGGCGAGTGTGGAGCCTGCACGGTTCTTGTGGACGACGTCAGTGTTGACTCCTGCCTCTACCTGGCTGTCTGGGCAAATAACAAAGCGATCCGCACTGCAGAAGGCGAGTGCAAAGACGGCAGGCTTTCTCCTGTGCAGGAGGCATATGTAGAAGAGGGAGCTGTCCAGTGTGGTTTCTGCACTCCCGGACTCATCATGGCCACGACCTCATTTTTGGAAAAAAACAAGGGAAAGAAACTTTCCCGTGAAGAGGTCAAGAAAGGTCATGCCGGAAATCTCTGTCGCTGCACCGGATACCAGACCATAATTAATGCTGCCATCACTGCCGGTAAAAAATGACGAGAGAGAAACAATCCATATTGGCTGTCAGAGGCCGGTTTCTCGATATTACTGGAGTTGTCGAATCTCCCTCAGAGCTTGATATTCGACATTTTGAAGATGGCCTGCTGCTGGTTAAAGATGGGCACATTGACGGGTTTGGCGACTGGCATGAGGGGAAAGAAAAACTCCCTCAAAATTGTGCTGTTCAAGACCACCGGGGCAAACTGATCGTGCCTGGTTTTATCGATACTCATATCCACTACCCGCAGGCTGAAATCATAGGGGCATATGGTGAACAGCTGCTGGAATGGCTGAACAACTATGCCTTCCCTGCTGAAAAACAGTACGGGGATAAAAGCTATGCGGCAGAGATGGCAGACTTTTTTGTGGGTCAGCTTCTACGAAACGGAACCACCACAGCTCTTGTGTTCTGTACTGTTCATCCCGAGTCGGTGGACGCACTTTTCAGCGCTGCGGACAAAAAAAACATGCGTATTATTGCGGGCAAAGTGCTGATGGACCGCAACGCCCCGAAAGAGCTGCTCGATACACCTGAAACAGGATATAGCGAAAGCAAAAAACTGATTGAGAAATGGCATAAAAAGGGGAGGCTGCTCTATGCCATTACTCCCCGTTTTGCCCCCACGTCAACGTCAAAACAGCTGGAGATGGCAGGCAAACTGAAACAAGAATATCCGGACACCTATCTGCATACGCACCTCTCTGAAAACAGGGAGGAAATCCTGTGGGTAAAAGAATTATTTCCGGAGCGGGAAAACTACCTGGATGTCTACCATCATTATGGCTTAACCGGTTCACGAAGTGTCTTTGCCCACTGCCTTCATCTGGAAGACAGGGAATGGCAATGTCTGCAGGATACGGATTCTGCCATTGCCTTTTGTCCCACATCCAATCTCTTCCTGGGAAGTGGTTTATTTAATCTGCACCGTGCCCGGGAAAACAATGTGAAAGTTGGTATGGCCACTGACGTTGGGGGCGGCACATCATTTAATATGCTGCAGACCTTAAATGAAGCTTACAAAGTGATGCAGCTGCAAAAACAGAAATTTTCAGCCTATGAAGCTTTTTATCTGGCAACTCTGGGTGGTGCCAAAGCGCTTTCTCTGGATCACCTGATCGGTAATTTTGATGTTGGCAAAGAGGCTGATTTTGTGGTGCTTGATCCTAAAGCAACAGCTCTCCAGGCCAAGCGCACAAAAAAATCACGGAACATAGAGGATTTATTATTTAGTCTCATCATACTTGGTGATGATAGAAATATTGCACATACCTATGTGTATGGTCAACTTGTGCACAAACGGGAAGAATCATGAACACAACACCACGCCTTCAGCTAAAAGGGATGACTAAAATCTACCCCTCTGTCATTGCCAATGACTCCATTGACATGACAATTGCTCCTGGGGAGATCCATGCTGTGCTCGGTGAGAATGGAGCAGGGAAAAGTACCCTGATGAAGGCAATTTACGGTGTTGTAAAACCGGACAAAGGGCAAATTTTATGGAATGGAGAAGTGGTTTCCATCCAGAATCCCGCCCATGCCAGAAAACTTGGTATCGGCATGGTTTTTCAGCATTTTTCACTATTTGAGACATTGACTGTAACCGAGAACATTGCTCTTGCAATGGATGATTACAAAAGCCTTGAAACACTGGCCAGCCGCATAAAAAATGTCTCGGAGGAATATGGACTCCCCCTGGATCCTGGCCGTCTTGTCCATTCCCTGTCTGTTGGTCTCCGTCAAAGGGTTGAAATACTAAGATGCCTCCTCCAGCAACCCAAACTGCTGATCATGGATGAGCCCACATCTGTTTTAACTCCCCAGGCCGTCCGCAAGATGTTCGAAACTCTGCGCCGCCTGGCAGATGAAGGCTGCTCCATTCTCTATATCAGCCATAAACTCGATGAAATCATGGAATTATGCCACAGTGCCACCATAATTCGCGGTGGCAGAGTCACCGGTTATGCAATCCCAGCCAATGAAACAGCCTCAAGTCTGGCCAGAATGATGATAGGCAAGGAACTTCCTGTCTGTTCGCATGAAAAACCCAAAAACCTCGGCAGCGAATATCTTGGAGTCAGCAACCTGTCCAAAAGCTCTGCCGATCAGTTTGGCACCAATCTGAAAAACATCAGTTTTTCTGTTCATGGCGGGGAAATATTGGGTATTGCCGGTATATCGGGTAACGGCCAGCAGGAGTTACTGTATGCACTCAGTGGAGAGAGGCCTGTGGAGGATAATGGCGCCATCACCATATGCGGTGACCCTGTGGGTCATTTAAATCCTGATGATAGACGAAACAGGGGCCTGGGATTCGTCCCGGAGGAACGTCTTGGCCGAGGTGCGGTACCAGGTATGTCACTTTCGGATAATGCGATTCTCACCGCCCACCGGCACGGAATGGTGAAAAAAGGCTTGCTGAAATTTACGAAAGCTTCTGATTTTGCGAAAAAATGTATTGCTGATTTTGCAGTCAAATGCGGTTCCAAGGATGATCCCATCACAAGCCTGTCCGGTGGCAATATACAGAAATATATTACCGGACGGGAAATCCAGCAGGCGCCAAAACTGCTTATCGTGTCACAGCCCACCTGGGGAGTGGATATAGGCGCCGCCAACATCATACGCCAGTCCATGATCGATCTGCGCAACAACGGTTCCGCGGTGCTGGTGGTATCCGAGGAGCTGGATGAACTCTTTGAAATATGCGACCGCCTCATTGTCATTGCCGAAGGTCATGTGTCACCATCAGTTCCTGTGGAAGAAACCTCCAAAGAGGAAATAGGACTGTGGATGAGCGGTATGTTTCCGGGTGGCCCTGCTGAGGCCGCAGTGAATGAATCAGAACAGGGTCAGGAGTATCATGTTCATTAAAATCGAACCACGGCCTGAACCGTCAAGGGCTATGAAATATCTTTCCCCCCTGCTTGCGGCAGCACTCATGCTCGTCAGCGGGCTCATTATTTTTACCCTGCTTGGTAAAAATCCTGCCAGCGCCTTTCACGCCTTTTTCATAGAACCGGTAAATGATCTGTACGGCATTGGCGAACTCTTTATAAAAGCCTCGCCCCTCATGCTTATAGGCACAGGACTCGCGGTGGGCTTCAGGGCAAGTATCTGGAATATCGGAGCAGAAGGCCAGCTTGCCATTGGCGCCATACTTGGCGGCTATATTGCAATTATCTTCAATGACAGCAGCGGATTTTTTATTCTGCCACTGATGATTCTTGCCGGTGCGGTGGGCGGGATTCTCTGGGCATCCATCCCGGCTTTTCTGAAAACCGTTTTCAATGCCAATGAGATTCTCGTCTCCCTGATGCTTAATTATGTGGCAATTCTGCTCCTTGCCATGCTGGTGCACGGCCCCTTGAGAGATCCCAACGGTTACGGATTCCCTCAGTCTGTGCTTTTCGCTGATTCCGCCATTCTTCCTGTTCTTCTTGAAGGAACACGGCTTCATCTTGGCGTTTTTCTCTCTCTGGCCGGTGTTGTTGTTGGCTGGGTATTTTTGCTCAAAAGTTTCACCGGATACCAGATCCAGGTGGCTGGTCTTGCGCAAAAAGCTGCAACATATGCTGGCTATAAATACAAAAAATTGATCTGGATTGGTTTATTATCAGGTGGTGTCACGGCAGGTATTGCCGGAGTGCTTGAGATTGCTGGCCCCATTGGCCAATTACTGCCTTCTGTTTCCCCGGGATACGGCTATGCTGCTATCATTGTTGCCTTCGTGGGAAGACTGCATCCCGGAGGAATTTTTCTTTCAAGCCTTCTCATGGCCCTCCTGTATCTGGGCGGAGAATCCGGCCAGATGAATCTCGACCTGCCGTCTGCGGTCACCGGAATCTTTCAGGGTCTGCTGCTCTTCTATCTTCTTGCTGCGGATTTTCTCATTAATTACCGGATACGCCTCAATACTTTGCAGCAGGAGGCCGACTGATGGATTTTGATATCTTTATCCATATACTGGTTGCGGCAATTGCAGCTGGAACCCCGTTTGTGTATGCGGCCCTTGGCGAACTTGTCACTGAGAAATCAGGCGTACTTAACCTGGGCGTTGAAGGCATGATGCTGGTTGGGGCAATAAGCGGATTTATTGCCATGACCAAGACAGGCAGCCTGCTGGTGGCTGTCCTTTGCGGAATGTCTGCAGGTGCACTCATGGCATGCATATTTGCAGTCTTAACCCTAACCTTGATGGCCAACCAAGTGGCAAGTGGTCTTGCCCTCACCATTTTCGGAGTGGGCTTAAGTGCCTTTCTGGGTCTGAAATATACAAGTATCGCTCTTCCCGGAGTTAAAGAATTACACATTCCTGTTTTGAGTGATATCCCAGTAATAGGGCAGCTTCTTTTTTCACATGATATTTTAATTTACAGCTCATTTGTCCTGTTTGCAGCTGTCTCCTGGTTTTTATATAAAACAAAGGCCGGACTTATTCTACGAGGTATCGGGGAAGCACCGAAATCCGCCCATGCGCTGGGCTATAACGTGATCAAAATCAGGTACCTTGCTGTCCTGTTTGGCGGAGCCATGGCAGGACTTGGCGGAGCATATCTTTCAGTTGCCTATACGCCCATGTGGGTTGAAGGTATGGTTGCGGGAAGGGGCTGGGTGTCTCTTGCTCTTGTGGTGTTTGCCACATGGAGACCGGCAAGGGTTATGGCTGGCGCCTACCTGTTTGGCGGTATTACCATTGCTCAGTTTCATGTACAGGGTTTTGGTATTGAAATTCCATCCCAGCTTTTATCCATGCTACCCTATATCGCCACCATCGTCGTACTTGTCTTAATTTCTAGGGATCAAAATACAATACGATTGAATTCACCTGCTTCGCTGGGTATAACGTATCATCCTGACAACCAATAATTTTTTTTAAACAAAAGGAGAAACAGATGGCAATCACAAAAAAGCATGTCTTATCAGTTTTTATTCTTCTTGCATGTGTGGCAGGATTTTCCCTGTCTGCATCAGCCGGAGATAAGCTTAAAGTAGGCTTTGTCTATATCAGTCCCATTGGAGATGCGGGATGGACTTACCAGCATGATCTCGGCAGGCTGGCGCTTGAAAAAAATCTTGGTGATAAAATTGAAACTAAATTTATCGAAGGTGTTCCCGAAGGCCCCGAGGCCGAACGCGTCATCAGGGATCTTGCCAAAAGTGGCCACGATCTGATTTTCACAACCTCTTTTGGTTATATGAACCCCACCCTTAAAGTTGCCAAAATGTTCCCGAAAAAACATTTTGAGCATTCCACCGGCTACAAAACAGCCAAAAACGTGGGCACTTATATGTGCAGATTCTACGAAGGACGTTACCTGACCGGAATCGTCGCCGGTAAGATGACCAAATCCAATATCCTCGGTTATGTGGCAGCCTTCCCCATCCCTGAAGTAATCAGAGGAATCAACGCATTTACCCTTGGTGCCAGATCTGTTAATCCCGATATCAAAGTAAAGGTCATCTGGGTAAATTCATGGTTTGATCCGGGCAAAGAGCGTGAAGCATCTGAAGCTCTTATTACCCAGGGTGCAGATGTTATCACCCATCATACCGATTCCACTGCGGCAGTACTTACCGCTGAAGAAAAAGGTGTGTACGCCATCGCCTATCACTCTGATATGTCCAAGTATGGCCCCAAAGCCCACCTCACTGCAGCCACACACGTCTATGGCGATTTCTACACCAAAACAACCCAGGCTGTGCTTGATAAAACATGGAAACCTGAAGCAGTATGGAGCGGTATAAAAGAAGGCTCCATTGAGCTTGCCCCCTTCAATCCTGCAGTACCTGCAGATGTTGTGGCACTTGTAGAAAAAACAAAGAAAGGGATTGCTGACGGCTCCTTTCACCCCTTTCACGGTCCCATCAAGGATCAGAGTGGAAAAGTTGTTGTTGAAGCCGGAAAATCCCTCACCGACAAGGATCTTCTTGGTATGAACTACTATGTTGAAGGTGTTCTCGGGAATATCCCCAAATAATAAATCAAACGACAGGGGAGATACATTTTGACCAGTTGTCTCCCCCTTTTTTTGTCCAGATAATCAAGAAACAATAAAAAATGAAATCATTTATCAGCCTGATCATCCCCTTATGTGCTGTACTACTGGCACTTATGATCGGTGCCATCATGCTGCTCTCTCTTGGAGCAAATCCAATAAGCGGCTATGTAACCATGTTCGGCGCCGCCTTTGGCAGCCTGGAAGGTTTTTCCGAAACTGCGGTTAAATCCATTCCTTTGCTCCTGGTAGGAGTCGGTATCTGTATCGCCTTCCGTGCCAACGTTATTAACATCGGTGGAGAGGGACAGATGGTTATGGGTGCCCTGCTGGCAACGGCGGTTGCTCTGGCTTTCCCCGGCCTGCCGTCCCTGATGCTTATCCCCATGGTACTCATAGCAGGGGCCGTTGGAGGGGCTTTCTGGGGTTCAATCGCCGGAGCCTTAAAAGCCTATTTTAATGTTAGTGAAATACTCAGTACCATCATGCTCAACATTGTTGCCGTGCAGTTTATGAACTTCCTGCTGCGCGGCTTCATGATTGATCCTGCTGAAGTTGCCAGGGGAACAGGGATCCCGCAGACCATGCGTCTCTCTGAAAATGCGGATCTGCCGATCCTGCTGGAAGGAATGCGCATGCACCTTGGTGTTGTTGTTGCCCTGCTTGTGGCTGTTGGTGCCTATTTTCTCCTATGGCGGACTGCAATGGGCTATCGCCTTCGGGCAGTTGGTTATAATCCGGATGCCTCACGCTATGCAGGAATATCCGTTCCTAAAAATGTAACTTCAGCGCTGGCTTTCAGTGGTGCCATGGCCGGAATTGCCGGTGCCATCCTGGTTTTCGGCAGCGAATCCCACAGAATGGTTACAGACGGCGGCTCCACCGGTTTTACAGGCAGTGCCGGATTTAACGGCATTGTTGTGGCACTGCTTGCAGGGCTTCATCCCATCTGGTCAATTCCTTCGGCTCTCCTGTTCGGCGGTATGCTGGTTGGTGCCAACGCCCTGCAGAGGGCTGCCCAGGTGCCTTCGGCGCTGATCATTGCCCTGAACGGTTTAATCGTAGTATTTGTTGTCAGCTCGGAATATTTCAAACAGCGCTTCCTTGAATCCGGCCGCGTGGATATAGTGGATGAGGAAGATACACCTGCAGGAGGCTCCCATGAATGATTCATTTGCAGTGATGATCATTGTCGCAACTATAGCCTCTGGAATCCGGCTGGCTACCCCTTTTCTGCTGGCCTCCCTTGGTGAGGCACTGGGTCAGAGAAGTGGTGTGCTCAACCTTGGTGTTGATGGAGTTATGCTTCTTGGTGCATTTGGCGCCTACTACATGGTTTTACAGACCAATAATCTCTACTACGGTCTGCTGGTCGGTATTGGCCTTGGTCTTATTATCGGCCTCTTTTATGCTTTTATCACCCTCAACCTGCGGGCAGAACAGGGAGTCAGTGGTATTGGAATATACCTTTTCGGCCTTGGCATGAGTGACCTGCTGTTCCAGAAATTTGTTGGAACCCCGCGGCCTATCCTGCCCTTCATGCCCCTTGACATTCCTGTGCTGTCAGGTCTTCCCATAGTGGGAGAAATGCTATTCCAGCATTCCATTATCGTGTATATTGCCTTTGCCCTGGTACCTGTCATGAGTTTTGTGCTCCATCGCACAACCTACGGACTTAATATCCGTGCCATCGGGGAAAATCCTGAGGCCGCAGACAGCCTTGGTGTCAGTGTCATGGCCACCAGATACTCGGCCATCATTATCGGCAATGGTCTTGCTGGTCTTGCCGGTGCCGCCCTTGCCATTGAACTTGGTATTTTTCAGCAGAACCTGACCAATGCTATGGGTTTTATCGCCATTGCCCTGGTGTATTTCGGAGCATGGAGCCCCAAGGGTGTAATGATCGGTTCCCTTGTTTTCGGGCTTGTGCAGGCAATTGTCCTGCAGTGCAAGACTTTTGGGGTCATCCCCCGCAGTGCGTCTGATCTTGCTGCCATGGCTCCGGCCATTATTACCATTTTAGCACTTGTTGTCGTTGCAAAGAGGTTTAAACAACCTGCCGCGCTGACAAAACCGTATGTACGAGGTGGCTGATTTTTTTCCCCGCCACCATTCATCATTTCTTTTATAAGGAGATTGTCACAATGAAAAAGTTCAACCTGTATCTGTCGGCTGCTTTTCTGGCCCTTATCTTACTGAGCCCGTCAGCACTTCTGGCTTCCGGTAAGGCCCTTAAAGTTGCCATCATTGCCCCCAGTGCTCAAAACGATCTGGCTTTCACACAAAGTATTGTTGACGGTATCAAGGCGATCCAGAAAGATCGTGAAATAGAACTTGCCATCACTGACGGAACTTTTGTTGTTGAAGATGCTGCCGCTGCCATCCGCGACTATGCCAAAAAAGGTTTTGACCTTGTTCTGGCCCACGGTTCCCAGTATGGCGGATCCCTAAAAGAGATCGCCCCTGATTTCCCCGATACCGCCTTTGCCTGGGGAACTTCCGCAGATACATTCGGACTTGCCAATGTTTCCTCTTACGAAGCAGCTTCTGATGAGGGTGGATATGTAATGGGTGTTATGGCCGCTGCCATGAGTAAAAAAGGTGGTGTTGGCGTTGTCGGTCCCATTGAAGTAGGTGATGCTAAACTCTATGTGGACGGATTTGTTCAGGGCGCAAAAGCACAGAATGCAAAAATCAGAGCCAAAGTAAATTACATCGGATCATTTTCTGATGTTGCCCTTGCCGCAGAAGCCGCGCGTGCTCACATGGCTGCCGGTGCTGACGTTCTGACAGGAACCGCCCAGATGGTTGTCGGCGCAATTGGTGCAGCAAGAGCCAAAAGAGTTCCATGGTTTGGAACCCAGGCCAACCAGACAGAATTGGCTCCTGAAATCGTTGTTGCCTCCCAGGTTTACAAATGGGACGTCATTTTAAACAAAATCATTGCAGATATGGACGCTGGCGTAAAGGGTGGAAAAATGTATAAAATCAATCTTGCCAATGGCGGCATTGTCATTGAATTCAACGATGCCTACAAACTTGATGCTTCTGTGAAAGAAGCCGGTATGAAAGCCATTGCCGGAATCAAGGATGGTTCCATCAAGACAGGTCACAAATGATAGATTCGTAGATAAGTGTAGACTTCGAAAATTCTTCATCTTCTTCGTTGCTGCTCAAAATCCATTCTTTCAACGTACTCTGGTACGCAGAAAGAATGGATTTTTACTACCCAAACGGGCATAAACGCATCTCGAATATGAAGCTTTCTACAAATCCATCTGGCAATACAGCCTCTAAAAACCAGAGTAACCAAACTTAATTAAAATATATTTATACATTCACCTTTCTCCATTTCAATGAAAATATCATGTCTTCGCAATTAAACAATCCGCCAATGCTTCAAATGAGAGGAATCACCAAAAAATTCCCTGGAGTCCTGGCCAGCGACAATGTTGATTTTGATGTTCGCGCGGGTGAGGTACACACACTTTTAGGTGAAAACGGGGCAGGAAAATCAACCCTGATGAAAATTCTGTACGGATTGTACCAGCAGGATGAAGGTGAAATTTTACTCCACGGCAAGCCGGTCCAACTGACTTCTCCAGCCAATGCAATTGCCCATGGTATCGGTATGATTCATCAGCATTTTATGCTGGTGCCAACGCTTACAGTTGCCGAAAATGTTTCACTTGGCCTCAAATCAACCCGTGGGGCCCTCACTGACCTGAAAACTGTCTCCAGACGTATTACCGAACTTTCAAAAACATTTGGACTGCATGTCTATCCCGATGAACATGTCTGGAAATTATCCGTTGGAGAACGCCAGCGGGTGGAAATAATCAAAGCATTGTACAGAGATGCATCAATTCTCATTCTGGATGAACCAACCGCGGTTCTCACTCCCAGTGAAGTTGATGATATTTTTGTCATTTTTCGAAGACTTGCAGAAGATGGCCGCGGGCTTGTTTTTATCTCACATAAGTTGAAGGAAGTGCTGGATCTCAGTGACAAGATCACTGTTTTACGCCACGGCCGGGTCACCGGTGATACCACTCCTGCCAAATCTGACCGGCATGATCTGGCACAGATGATGGTTGGCCGTGAAGTGAAACTCGCCCCGGATAAACATGAAGTTGAAACAGGTGTGCCGCTTCTCGTCATAGAAGATCTCTACGTGGATGGAGATCGGGGCAGGCATGCCGTGCAGGGACTGAATCTGGAAGTAAAAAGTGGTGAGATACTGGGAATTGCCGGGATTTCAGGTAACGGACAACGAGAACTGGCAGAAGCAATTGCCGGCCTGCGTACGCCTCAGTCGGGTAAGATCACCATTAACGGTCAGGATACCACTGCAAGTAAACCGGCGAAGATTCGCAAGGTAGGGCTCTCTTATGTGCCCGAGGAAAGAATGAAGGATGGTGCTGTGGGTGATTTTGACGTAAAGGAAAACCTGATTTTACTCAACCATAACAGTGAACCATTCTGCAAAAACGGCCTTCTCAACTTTCGCGAAATCTGCAGTCACAGTGAAAAGCTGGTCAAAGAATACGCGGTAAAAACACCAAGTATTGATGCAACGACAAAAAACCTCTCCGGCGGAAATATCCAGAAACTTATCATGGCCCGAGAGCTTTCAGCCGGTCCCAAGGTACTTCTGGCCTCCCAGCCAACCCGTGGAGTTGACATTGGTGCCGCGGAATATATTCATGAACGCATTTCTCAGCAGAGACAGAGAGGCACTGCCTCCGTGGTTATTTCAGAAGATCTCGATGAGGTGATGGCCCTGTCTGATCGCATAGCAGTGATGTTTGACGGTAAAATCATGGGAATAATCAACCAGGAAGATGCCACCCGGGAATCAATCGGGCTGATGATGACCGGTGAAGAGCAGGAAGCTGCAAGTGTTTGAGGTATATGTAAAATAGTATGAAGATGAGCAAGGCCGAATTTCTTAACTGGCCAAACAAAGTGATCACCCTCATGGGTATGTCCGGCGTTGGCAAAACAACGCTTGCCAGTGTATTACCAAAGGACAGGTGGTTTCACTATTCCGCTGATTACCGTATCGGTACGCGCTATCTGAAAGAACCGATTCTGGACAACATCAAGGTTCACGCCATGCAACAGCCCTTCCTGCGTGATCTTGTCTTAAGTGATTCCATCTCCTTCCGAAGCAACATCACCTTTCATCACTTAAAACCGGTCTCCACCTTTCTTGGAAAAATTGGCAACCCTGAACTGGGTGGCAGCAGTTTAGAAGAGTTCAAACGCAGGCAGCAACTGCACCGAAAAGCTGAGGTAAAAGCCATCCGGGATGTGGGCACCTTTATTGAAAAGGCCAGGAATCTTTACGGCAGACCCCATTTCATTAACGATACCGGCGGCAGTATTTGTGAGCTGACAGATGATGAGGCATGGACAGAACTTTCAAAACATTCACTGATCCTCTACCTCCGGGCGGATGAAAAAATGGAACAGATGCTCATAGAGCGCGCTCAGGCTGACCCGAAACCTCTGTACTATGATGATGCTTTTCTTGATGAACATATCGCCAGGTACCTTGAATTGAATGGATTTAATGATACTGATGAGATGAATCCGGACGAATATGTGCAGTGGGTATTTCCCAGCCTCATTGCCCACCGCAGGCCACTGTATGAACGAATTACCGACAAGTACGGCTACACAATCGATGCCAGCAAAGTGCTGGCAGTAAAGAGCCAGCAGGATGTTCTGGATCTCATCAGCGAGGCATTGTAAAAGACTATGGATCACGTACTGCACCTAAAATGCCTCATCTGCGGCAAAGAATATACCACGGATGAAATTGACTACATCTGTCCCGATCATAAAAATGAAGGGATTGTGGATGTTCGCTATGACTACGATCTTATAAAAAGTCGTATCAACAGAGAAAGCCTGACCAAAAGCCGCGATTACTCCATCTGGCGCTACAAACCCCTGCTGCCGATTTTTCCGGATGCAGAGGTGCCACCCCTTGCCATTGGCTGGACACCGCTGTATGAGGCACCCCGGCTGGCACAGAAATTACAGTTGAAACATCTGTGGGTAAAAGACGATGGTCGCCTGCCCACGGCAAGTTTTAAAGACAGGGCAAGTGCTGTTGCCGTTGTAAAGGCGCATGAGAAAAATGCAAAAATAATCACAACCGCCAGCACCGGCAATGCGGCAGCGGCACTGGCTGGAATATGTGCCAGTGTCGGGCAGCCCAATGTTATTTTTGTGCCTGTTTCCGCGCCACCTGCCAAGATCGCCCAACTGCTGGTTTACAATTCCACGGTGATGCTCGTCAAAGGAACCTATGATGATGCCTTTGAACTCTGTCTTGAAGCTGCGGCCGAATATGGCTGGTATAACCGCAACACCGGTTACAACCCGTACATGACAGAAGGGAAAAAAACAGCAGCTTATGAGATATGCGAACAGCTGAACTGGCAGGCTCCCGATGTTATTTTTGTGAGCGTTGGTGATGGCTGCATCATAGGCGGGCTGCACAAGGGTTTGAAAGATCTGCTGGCTCTCGGCTGGATTGACCGGATGCCCCGCATCATCGGTGTGCAGGCAGAGGGCTCCAATTTTCTGTATGAGGCCTGGACAAACAACGAAGATATTCTCACAAAGGCCCCGGTTTCTGGCATTACAGTGGCTGACAGTATCAGTGCCGGGCTTCCACGGGACAGAATCAAGGCACTTGCGGCTGTGAATGAAACAAATGGCGCTTATGTATGTATCAGTGATGATGAAATTTTATCCGCCATTCCAGTACTGGCCAGAGGTGTCGGAGTTTTTGCAGAACCCGCAGGCGCAGCTGCTTACGCAGGCCTTGTGAAAGCTGTTGAGAAAGGCCTGGTCCAGGCAGATGAACGCATTGTGGTGCTCAACACGGGAAACGGCCTTAAAGATATAAAAAACACCATGACTGCAGTTGAAATGGCGGGGGTAAAACCCTTTATCATTGAGCCAAAGATGGAGGCAGTACGCAAAGAAATTCGATATCTTAATATTCAATGATTTGCCGGCATCTACTTTAGGCACCCTTTAAATAAAAGATTTCAGTTTATTGTTTAAAATTCGAGATTCATATTTCGAATTTATTTTTAAAACATAGGATTTTATAATGAGTAATTTGATTGACTTAAGCATTGAAGATGAAGGAAAACTTGAAAACGCAATAAAGCGTGCTCAGGAACAGAACATCATCATTCCCACCTTCAAACAGATGATTAATCCGGCCCTGATTCCGGATGGTATCACAAAACAGCTGGAAGATGTCGGCTTGTGGGATTTGAATCCATTGAACCTCTTCCGCATCAACTGGCACAACGAACCCAAAGAAAGTGGCGGTAAATTCGGCGGCGTGAACTATCTGGTTCTTCCCAAAGAACTCACTGGCATTGATGCCCGCATCGTCATCCTCCTTGGCAAATGGTTTCCAACAGGTGCCCATAAGGTTGGTGCTGCCTATGCCTGTCTTGTGCCTCGACTTGTAACCGGCCAGTTTGACCCCACAACTCAGAAAGCTGTGTGGCCCAGTACCGGTAATTATTGCCGGGGTGGTGCCTATGATTCCAACCTGCTGGCCTGTGATTCCATCGCCATTTTACCCGAAGGTATGAGTAAGGAACGTTTCGACTGGCTTGCTGATGTGGCAGGAGAAACCATCAAAACACCAGGTTCGGAAAGCAATGTAAAAGAAATCTTTGATAAATGCTGGGAGCTGCGTAATTCCGGCCAGCAACTGTCCATCTTCAACCAGTTTGACGAATTTGGCAACTACCTGTGGCATTACGAAGTCACCTCCCGGGCCATGATGGAAGCCCTGGAAGAAACAATGGGCCCGGGTGACCGCTTCCGGGCAACGGTCTCCAATACCGGGTCAGGCGGCACCATTGCCTGTGGCGATTACATGAAAGAGCAGTTTCCGCTCTCCAAAATTGTCGCCAGTGAGGCCCTGCAGTGCCCCACCCTGCTCAATAACGGATTCGGAGCACATCGCATTGAAGGTATTGGTGACAAGCATGTTCCCTGGATTCATAATGTGAAAAATACAGATATTGTCACTGCCATCGATGACTTTGGTCCCATGGGCCTGATTCGACTGTTCAACCAGTCTGCAGGCAAAAAATATCTGGTTGATCAGGGAGTTTCGCAGGATCTGGTGGACAATCTGCACCTGCTGGGGATTTCCAGTGTCGCAAATGTACTGGCTGCCATCAAAACTGCCAAATACTATGAGATGGATGAGCATGATGTGATCGTAACCATGGCCACTGATTCCATGGAAATGTACCAGAGTCGGCTCACAGAACTTACTGAAGAGGAAGGAGTATTCACAACCCTCGATGCTGCCGCCACTTTCCATCGTTATATGCTGGGTGAATCCACTGACAACATGCAGGAGCTTAGCTATGTTGATCGAAAACGGATTCACAACCTGAAATATTTCACCTGGGTGGAACAACAGGGAAAAAGTTATGAGGAAATCCAGGCCCAGTGGTATGAGCCTGATTACTGGACTGATATTCATCATTCCATGGATAAGATTGATAGTCTGATCGATTCGTTCAACGAGCGCACTGGTCTATTGAAAAAATTAAGTTGATCATATAGACCGATGAAGTTCTGGCTGAAAAATCCACTTGCTGTATTTGTGGATGATACCATTGATGCGCGTGGTGGTATCGTCCTTGAAAATAGTAAAATCACAGAACTGCTTGCCCCTGGTGAGCAGCCGGCAACAGATGTGGACCAGATGTTTGACGCGTCTGAACACGTCATACTTCCGGGCCTCATCAACACGCATCACCATTTTTATCAGACCCTCACCCGTGCCTGCCCTGACGCTCTAAACAAAGAGTTATTTCCCTGGTTAAAGAGTCTTTATCCCATCTGGGCAGGACTCACCGAAAAAATGATTCATGTGTCGACGCGTCTGGCAGCAGTGGAGTTGCTGCTTTCAGGCTGCACTACTGTTGCGGATCACCATTACATCTTTCCCGAAGCAGCGCGTGAAGCGCTGGACATACAGGTTGATGCCATGAAAAAGATTGGCATCCGTGCCACCCTGACACGCGGCTCCATGAGTCTTGGTGAGGATGACGGCGGCCTGCCACCCCGCAACACCATCCAGGATGAAGATGATATTCTTGCCGATTGTGAACGTGTCATAGACAGATATCATGACGGTCAGGAAGGTTCCATGCTCCAGGTCGCCCTTGCCCCCTGCTCGCCATTCAGTGTGACAGAAGAACTGATGAAACAGTGTGCAGAGCTAGCTCGAAGAAAAAATGTTCGGCTACATACACATCTTGCTGAAACAGACGATGAGACCGATTTCTGCATAGAACTCTTTGGCGTGCGTCCTGTTGATTACCTGGAACGGGTTGGATGGATGGAAAAAGACGTATGGCTGGCCCACGGCATTCATTTCAATGATGAAGAAATTGAACGACTAGGCAGAGCTGGTGTGTGTATCAGCCACTGCCCAAGTTCCAATATGATCCTTGGTTCCGGAGTCTGCCCGGTACGTAATCTTGAGAAAGCAGGCTGTTCGGTTGGGCTTGGTGTTGACGGCTCAGCCTCCAACGACGGCTCCAACATGATGCAGGAAGTACGACAGGCCCTGATGCTCCAGCGGCTACGTTACGGCTCAGCGGGAATCACCCATTTTGATGCTCTGCGCTGGGCCACACAAGGTTCTGCTCACTGTCTTGGCCGAGACGATATTGGTAAAATTGCACCCGGCAAACAAGCTGATCTGGCTTTATTCAAGCTTGATGAAACACGTTTTTCAGGAGCTGGTGATCCATTGGCCGCTCTCATTCTGTGTGGTGCACATAAGGCCGATTATGTTATGGTCGCCGGCAAATGGAAAGTGGCAAAAGGAAGGCTGGGAAATGTGAATCTTCGGGACCTCCAGGAGGAACATACCCAGGCTGCCCGGGAGCTTACAAGTCAAATATAAGAAGAGTTTAACCAGGTGAACAATCACCACTTATTACTATCTCAATGAAAGGAGAAAAAATGAAGAAAAATGTATTTTTAATGGCAGGGTGTGTTTTTGCTTTGGGCGCCCTCTGCTCCGGACCGGCTGATGCAAAAAGCTATTTCCACAAAACAGAAATTCAGATGCACGCTGATTTTGACAGAACCAAAGGTTTTGAAGATTCCAATGGTGATGAGATTGACAGTGAAATCCTCACCGCTACCATCGCTCATTTTTCAGAATGGAAATATGGTGACAACTTTTTCTTTATCGATATCGAGGGAAAAGATGGTTACAAAGTTGAACCTGCACAGTATTACGGCGAATTCGCAACCCGGATCAGCCTTGACAAAATTATCCTCGGCCCTGAAGAAGGCAGTAATATGCTGGGTTCCTTCCTCAAGGAAACCTACATTAAAATTGAATACAATGGTGGCTCACCTGTCAACAGTGTAAGCCAGTTCGACTATATTGACGATGCTCTTCTGTATGGTGTTTCTTTTGATCTCAACCTGGGACAGCCCAACTTCGGTTTCACCAACATCTCCTTCCTGGTTAAAGATTTCCAGGCCTTTGACGAAAGAGAAAAGAGTGACACCAACTGGCAGGTAACCCTCGTCTGGGGCCAGCCTTTTTCCATCGGTTCTGTAAACTTTGACTTCCAGGGTTTCTTTGATGTGTGGGAATACGATGATGAAGTTGTTATCCTCACCGAGCCACAGATCAGACTCAAACTCGACTCTTTTGTCGGCAAAGACAGCTGGCTTTCTAATTCCGCCATTGGTATGGAATTTGAGCTTTCCACCAGATTCTTCAGCCAGGCCAACAGTGACATTGAATTTAACCCGACTGTCTTCTGGGTAACAACATTCTAAGCAGAAAATTTTTACATTTTTGCTAAATTGTTCAAGGGCGGCTGATCGGATCAGTCGCCCTTTTTTAATAATTCACAACCTGTTCGCATAGTTATGATAGAGAAAGAAATACTTGCCCATTTGCTACAGGGAAACAGCGTTGCCCTGGTAACCATCATTGATAAAAACGGCTCCGCACCGCGGCTACCCGGTTCCAAAATGTTTGTGGAAAAAGATGGTACCCTGCATGGCACCATTGGCGGGGGAAGGATGGAGTATACGGCCCATGAAGCTGCAAAAAAAGTTGCGCGTGGTGATTCCTCACCTCTTCTAACTGAATTTGATATGCGGGGAAGTGGAACTGATGGTGATACGGATATGGTCTGTGGAGGTGTTCAGCTTATTCTCATCGAAAGGCTCACTCCTGACATGGTGCCCATGTTCGAGCAGGCTATGGACTGTTTTCTCCATGGCACAAAAGGTGTCTGGAGAATAGATATCACTGATCCGCAACATCCGTTGCGCTCTTTTGTTGATATGCGCGATGGCCGGCCACCCGCAGATGATATTGATTTCAAATCTCTCATACGCGGCAGAACCACACAGCTGATAAAAAACAATGATCAATCCATTGTCATTGATCCGCTGCCCAAAAGCGGCACTGTTGTTCTGTTTGGTGGCGGCCATGTTTCAAGGGAAGTTGCCCGGCTGGCCTCCTATCTGGATTTTGAAGTTGTGGTCTGTGATGACAGACAGGAATTTTCCAACAAGGACCGGTTTCCCATGGCAAAATCCACCCACGTCATCAAAAATTTTGAAAATCTGTTTCAATCCATTGAACAGGAAGAGGATTCATATCTGCTCATAATCAGTCGTGGACACAGCTACGACCGGGAAATACTTGGCCAGGCCCTGCAAACACCTGCCAGGTATATCGGCATGATCGGCAGCAGAAGAAAACGTGATATTGTCTATTCCAGCCTGCGTGACCAGGGTTTTACCGATGCTGATTTTGATCGTGTTCATTGTCCCATAGGACTTTCAATCGGTTCTGAAACACCCCGGGAGATAGCAGTCAGTATTGTAGCTGAACTTATTGCAGCCCGCTCAGGAGCCATGTAATCGTATGGCCGACATTTTTAAAAGCCTGATCAGAGCGAATGACAGGGTCATCTCCATTGTCGGTGGGGGTGGTAAAACGTCTCTCATGTTTCAGCTGGCCCATGCATTCCAACAAAAAGGCGTAAAAGTCATCTCCACAACCACAACCCGTATCCTCAGGCCCACACCACAGCAGACCAGCGGGGTTGTTTTGTATGATCAAGATAATTTTAATGATCAATTACAGAAGTGCTTAAACAGGCATGGCCATGCAACAGTAGCTCAACGTCTTTTACCGACGGGTGACAAACTGGAAGGGATTAGCTGCTCACAGGTGGAAGAACTTCTTGATCATTCCCCTGCCCAGCGAATTGTGATTGAAGCTGACGGCGCCAGGCAGTTATCTTTCAAAGCACCCGGTGATAACGAGCCAGTCGTTCCGAAAATTACCGATGTCTTCATCTCTGTGGTTGGCCTTGATATCATCGGCAAAGCTTTAACAGACGATAATGTTTTTCGTGCAGAACTTGTGTCAGAGAGAACAGGATTAAATATGGGAGATGAAATCACCCCGCGTGCCATAGCCCGACTGGCCTTGCACCCTGAAGGACTCCTGAAGGGATGTCCGGAAAACGCACGCAGTTATATTTTGCTGAACAAAACAGACATTCCCGGCGGTAGGGAAGAAGCACTTTCGGTCATCACAGCAGCCAAATATTGCGAAGGAAAAAAACCTGACTGCTGGATTGGAGCTTCGATCAGAAAAGATCTGTGTGAAAGCTATTGAGAAATGCTGGTTAGGCACCTTTTTTTAATTCTTTGTTTCCTTTAGATGCTTTTTCAGAATGTCATAAATGGCAGGACGTTTTTCTTTTATTTCCTCAACACTCAACCCTTCCAGCGAGTGAGGATATTTAAGCCAGTCGGCTGTTTCATGCACCACATAATCCGGTGCTTTACCGATCTGGTTGCGGGTGGGTTTATAATAGGGAACAGCAATGCGGATATCTTCCGGCGTATTTAATCGTAGCCTGCGATACAACTCGTTGATAATGGCCTCAACCGAGCGGCCCGTGTCAAAAACATCATCCACAATGAGTAGACGATCACTGGATTGCATATTTTTCACGAGATAATTCAGACCAAAGAGCTGTATTTCACGGGTTTTGTTGTCAATCCCGCTATAGGAAGAGGTTCGGATGGCGATATTATCTGACTGTATGCCATGAAAGGACAAATACTCCTGAACAGCGATACCTATTGGGGCTCCACCGCGCCACACCGCGATGATAAAGGTAGGTTTGAAACCACTCTTAAGAACCTGTTGCGCCAGTTTGAAGGAATCTTCCAGTAAACCCTGCGCTGTTAAATAAATCTTATTCATTATTAACCCTGTAAAGAGTGATGGATTCGTAAAAACTTGAAATTTTTACTATTTCGTCATTCCCGCGTAGCCGGGAATCCTGTCATTTCTATACCTTCTGGATTCCCGCCTGCGTGGGAATGACGGTGCAGGAGATTGTTTTACGATACCATCAAGAGTAAGTCGATATATAAGAATCTATTTCATACAAGTAATGTTCTAAAAAGGGTATCGTAAAAGCAATGACTCAATCCAATAATACCATTCATCTCTTTTAAAATCCCTCACCGGGATATTGTTATGAAAAAAAAATTTCTCGACGAAGAAACCCTGATTCTTGATTCTTTTAAACTGGGTGTGAAGATCTTTGAAAACGAATTTCGTCCGACATTCATCGTGGGATTATGGCGTGGTGGCAGCTCTGTTGGTATTTATGTCCAGGAATGTCTGCAGACGCTTGGCATAGAAACAAATCACATTTCTCTGCGCACTTCCTATCGGGGGCAGCCCTATTATCAGGAAATGGTTGCCTCTGCAGATGCTGAAATCAGGGTCCATGGCACACAGTATCTCCTTGAAAACCTCAATGCTGATGATTCTTTACTGCTGGTCGATGATGTCTTCAGTACCGGCAAAAGTATTGATGCGGTTATCAAACGTTTAAGTCGTCATCTGAAAAGAAATATGCCGGAGCAGGTGAAGATTGCAACCCTGTGGCAACGGCCATCCTGCAGGGAAACAGAAATAAAGCCCGATTTTGTGCTCAATAAAACAGAAGACTGGCTTGTCTTTCCCTATGAAATCAGTGGGCTCACCATGGATGAGATCAGGGAACATAAACCCTTTCTGATTCCATATCTTGAGCATGCCACCTGCCAGACAGACCGATAGAGATCTCCATGTTTATTAGTGTACTGGAACTGTTTAAAATCGGAATCGGCCCTTCAAGTTCTCATACCATTGGCCCCATGGTGGCCGCAAAAGAATTTCTGGCTGGCGTACAAAATTATATTTCAACGCATCACTCTTCTCAAAACTTTCATATCAGATGTATTCTTAAGGGTTCCCTGGCCCACACGGGAAAGGGCCATGCCACAGATTATGCTGTGGCATTGGGGCTTCATGGGTATTCTCCATCGGATGTGGCTGACAAAAATGTGGATAAGATACTTTCTGATATCCGCAAAACAGAGACCATTGTCATTGATAAAAACCACACAATTTCGTTCGCCTTAGACAAGGATATTCTTTTTGATCAGGGCAAATCACTCCCGGAACACCCGAACGGAATGATCTTTGAGCTACTGGATCCATCCGGGAAAATGGTGCTGTCTGAAACCTGCTTTTCGATTGGTGGCGGCTTTATCAGTACACTTGCTGAAATTAAAGAGATCGTTGCGCCACTTGGGATGTCATCTGCTCTTTCCTGCCCCTATCCATTTGATTCAGCCCGTTCCATGCTGGAAATGTCTGAGGCCAGCGGATTATCCATTTCTGAGATGAAACGGGTAAACGAACTGAAAAACATGTCCAGCGAGGAGCTTGATCATGGACTTGACAGTATCTGGCATGCAATGGAACACTGTATCGAAAATGGATTGAGTACTCAAGGTGTTCTTCCTGGAGGCCTTAACCTGCAAAGGCGTGCCAGATCATTACACCTGCAGTTGCAGAATCAGCGTGAAAAAGCAACGCTGAACGACTGGATGTGTGCCTATGCCATGGCAGTGGGTGAAGAAAATGCAGCCGGTCACATGGTGGTTACTGCTCCCACCAATGGCGCTGCCGGCGTGATACCAGCTGTTTTGTATTACTTTGTTAAACATAATAATGGAACCATGGAACAGGTTCGGGATTTTCTGTTCACCGCCGGTGCCATTGGTGGAATCATAAAACATCGCAGCTCGGTTTCAGGTGCGGAAGTTGGATGCCAGGGTGAAATCGGTTCTGCTGCATCCATGGCCGCCGCTGGTTTGTGCGCGGTGCTGGGAGGCACACCACAGCAGATAGAAAATGGTGCGGAGATTGCCCTTGAGCACCACCTTGGCATGACCTGTGATCCGGTAAACGGTCTTGTCCAGGTACCATGTATAGAACGAAACGGTTTTGGTGCTGTAAAGGCCTACACTGCTGCCTCTCTTGCCATGCATGGAAGCGGACAGCATATTATGCCCCTTGATGGCTGTATTGCTGCCATGAAGCAGACCGGCCTTGAAATGTCGGATAAGTTCAAAGAAACCTCTCTGGGCGGACTTGCCGTAAGCATCAGCGAATGTTGACGCCCCAAAGGCAGTAACAAAACTAACAATTATGTAAAGTGTCAATCTTACATTCACACATAATTGTCAACATTCCAGCAGCTCCCTCCTTTTTTCCGTAGTACACTTGAAAACGAAATCTCCACTATTTCAAATAGTTACATTGAGATCAATAAAAATCAGACGTTGGCACGAATTATGGAAATAACATTCTGGTTGAGAAGAACCTGAATGTCTGTTGCTTGATTTTTCGAACAAACATTGTTCATTATTAATTAGCCTCCTGTATCAATCGTAACAGATCGTCAGCTATCCACCGGCAACTCAACTGTACTACCAGGAACTCATGAATATTCTAAGTAAAAAATCCATCTTTACCGCCATGCTGCAAAACGGACCCTTTGCAGTCAAAGACGCGCTCCCCCTGACCCACCCGTTTTCTTCTGAAGCCAGAAAATGGTCCCGTGAAATACAGGATGATCCTCTTATGAAAACCAAGTATCGGGCAGTACGCAACCAGATCTTTGATTTTCTTGGAACCAATAATTTTGATGAAATCCTGCCTCTGGTCTATAACAAAAAACTTAATTATCAGGTAACCACCCGCGCCCATCAGCTCCTCGGCAACATGTTTGGTATCAGGGGCGATGCGCAGATTATTGACCGCCATCTCCACGATTATGCCCGAACCGCTGATGATGTTGTGAATTCGCTACGGGCCAAGGTACTGGCCCCATACAGTTCACACATTGAAACAACCAATGAAATAGAAACAATGTACAATCCGGTGGAGCTACTGCTGGTGCTTTTCAATGAACAATTTCACTCCAAAGCCCGTTTTGAGGCAAAGCGAAAACTGGTTCTCATGAACCTTGCCGGGTTGATCGATCAAAGAGAACGGGAAACAGCAATTGAGCAGCAGTTTGCCGACTTTCTAAGCTTTCTGAATGTGTTTGTCTGGAGCTCCAGTCTGAAAATTGGTGATCTTGAAATCAGTTACCTACACTCCAAACACCGTGTAGACGACGATTTCAGCTGCACAAGAGTTTGTGTTCTCTCTGAAGATGAGGCCCGGAGCATCATCCCGGTTGCCGGAGAAAAACTCACTCTGATCAAGCGGCGTAGATTTCAAAATCATGATCGTGACATCCCCATTTACGTAACAATCCGCAACAAACAACCAGCAGCCAAGGTACTCAAACTGCTGAGAAAAAATGAAAAAAACCCAGCCACTGCCGTTGATGATGAGCTGGGCCTGATGGCTGTTCTTAATTCTGTCAGCGATGTGAAACTGTTCCTTCGCCATTTGACACAGAGCGCGGTGAAGGCCGGTTCTTTTATGACACTGGAAGATATCTCAGACACACTGACCGGCGGTAATTACAGGGGATCTGCAACAGGAAGCTCCGCCAAAACCCCCATGCTCAAGTTCTTTGCCCGGCTCGGGGGTATGCGGGTTGAATTCATTATCCACACCAACCGCTCCTATCTCAACTATATCTATCAGCGTGACGTGGCCCACGATGAATACGAAGTCAAACGTATATTTGATACTGGAGTGGCTGAGCTCCTTTTTCCTTCGGACATCTACCATCTTGACATGAAGGATATCCGTACCAGCCAGCTTGTCAGGTTCAGGAAACAAATTGAAGAATATTAACTCTTTATCCCGTAAAACCTGTAACAAAAAACAAGAAACCGGCATGTGTTTTTAATTCAATACCTGATCATACCACCAAGGCACTTATCAGGATCTGCGTGGTTAACTTACTGCACGGGTAATAAAATGGAATCAAGCAGCAATGCAAAGCCGGCTCTTCTTCTTAAATTCGATACTTTTCAACTATATCATCAGGTACAGGGGTTGGTCTGCCGCTTTTCATTGAAATCATAGTATATTGGACTTGCCCCAGTGCGGCGGCCTTCTCATTTTCACCCTTTACTATCCAGAAATTAACCAGGGCTCTGGCGCCGTCAAATTCTTCCAGTTGAGTGCGCACCTTTACGGTTCTGTCGCCAAGCAGTATGGGACGTTTATATTGAATCCTGACTTCCGAGGCCACCCAGGAAAAGCCACGTGCCACAAACTCTTCCATTGACACCTTATAATCCTTTTTCATCTGATCATAGCGAGCCATGAGGATGTAATCCAGATAGCGGGAAAAGTGGACATGGTTGTTCATATCAATATCATCCGGTCTGACAGTGACCTCTGTTTCAAAAATGGAATACATAAAATTTCCTTCTCTTGTTTCTACTACTCATCAACACAACGCATGCGACTGTAAATCAGCCATATACCTCCGCACACGATGCAGAATCCGCCTATCCAGGTGGCTGGCGCAGGTATTTCTCCCCAGAAATAATATCCAAAAATAACAGAAAAAATAACCGAGGCATAGCTTGCTGCTGCAATTGCCGGAGCCTTGTCATAGCGATAAGCCGTGGTCAGTAAATACTGCCCTGAGCTTGCAAAAAATGAAACACCGCATATCAGTCCCCACTGCTGCCAGTCTGGTTTCTGAAATGAATTAAAGCAGAATAATCCGCTGATAATGGCCAGAATCAGGGTAAAATTAAAAACAATCACACCAGGGTCATCGGTACGACTGAGCCTTCTCACCATAAGATGTGCAACTGCCGCACACAATGCAGCCAAAAGCGCTACCCATGCTGCCAGACTCCAGGCCAATCCCGGACGCATAATAAAAAGGGAACCGGCAAGGCCGCAGAAAATGGCAACCCAGGCCTCTTTGGGGGCTCGTTCACTCACTATAAAGGGAGCCAGTAGAGTGAGAAACAGCGGCTGGGTACGGCCAAGAAACACACAATCTGCCAGCGGCATGTTGGTGAGGGCATAATAGAAACAGAACATGGCCACAGAACCAAAGAGCGCGCGCAACAGTAAAACTCCCCAGGCTCTGGTCACCAAAGGTTTTCCACGTTTGATTAAAGCGGCCAGGAGAATGGGAACGGCAAGGGAAGAGCGGAGAAAGATAAGTTCCAGGATGGGCATTGAGTCCCCCATTGCCTTGACCAGCATCGACATGGTAACGAAACAGGTGGACGCACAGAGCATGAGCAAAATACCTGTTATTTTTTTATTTTCGACACTCATCATAATTCCTTTATTCCTTCATACTCTTTTTATGAGAAATAATAAATTGCCAACATGCCAAGAACTCTCTATGATTGCAGCAGTAAATTTGACAGTTTCACTAAAAATTTAATTTTGGGTAGTATCTGTATGGCCATGACTGATACCAGAAAAGAACTCAAATCTTTAATTGCCGAACGTGCCTACCAGGAAGAGGGCCACTTTCGCACGCCTTCCGGAATCCTTACAAATTACTTCGATTTTTTCAAAATTTCTCTTAAACATCAGGGAATTAAGCTGGCAGGAGAACTCGTTTACGAAGAAATCAAAGACTTAGATATCTGCGCTCTTGGCGGGCCGGGCCACCCTATTACATCCATAGTCTGCAGGGCAGCATTTCTTAAGGAAATCGGAGTATTTTATATCCGTGACTCCATGAGAAAAGAAGGAAATCTTTCAGAGCCAAAGTGGATTGAATCCAGGATCAAAGCCGGTGACAGAGTTGCACTGGTTGGAGATGTTGTTGCCACAGGAAGCCAGCTCATACGTGCACTGGAAGAGGTGATTCAGTTTGGAGCATATATTGTCAAAATTATAATTGCCGTCGACATTCAGGATGGCAACGGAGTTGAAAATATTGTGAAATTTACACAACTTAATCAGATGAATAACTGTCCGGTAAAAGTGCTCTACAGTCGTGATGAAATCCTTGGAGCAAGACTATGATGACAGAAACCTCTCCCCTTCCTGTCACGCTATTCTCCTTTGGCTACAAATACGGACCGCCACAGGATGTGAATCTGCTCTTTGATGTTCGTTTTCTGGCCAATCCATTTCACGTTGAAAGTCTGAAATCCTATACTGGTCTCGAAAAAAATATTTCCGACTATGTTCTCAAAAATGAAGCAGGAAAAGAATGCCTGCAGCATCTGCACCGCTTAACCCATTTTTGGGCTGTACAGCTCAGGAGCAGTAACAAGAAAGAGTTACGGATCGGTATTGGCTGTACCGGTGGCCATCACCGCTCGGTTGCAGTCACTGAAGCCCTCGCAGCGCTGCTCAGCAAAGACTTTGCAGAAGTAAAGCATTATCACAGAGATATCGAGAAAGAAAGCCACTGAAATGTGATTACCCACCTGCCGATCATGGTTTCTATACCATTACCCAGGCAAGGCCGAAACCGATAATACCGCAAACTAGCAGGCCAAATAGATACTGCAATGGATTCATAAAAAGGATGGGCAGGGTACCAATGGCCAACATGCCAAAAATGCCACGTCCCATGCGCACCATGCGCTCTTTCCTGTCCTGATCTTCATCCATCCTCATATCTCCGGGACAGCCAACTGTTGTGTCGCCCCTTTTACTCAACGATTAATTTTATAAGACCACGGAATTAGCTGACAAAACAAGCCAGTCATTTCATGATAACCCAAATATTGCAGTTTGAAAACTGTGCATAAAAAAACCTCCTGTCCATCATCTTCGATAAACAGGAGGTTGAGAAAATAAAATTGTTAAACTAATTCTTTGCCGGAACCTTTGCAGGAGCCTTGTTCACATATTTAAAGAAGACAGGGAAGACAACAAAGAAGGCAACACAGATCAGATATTCAATCCCTTTGATGTGTGTGTAATAATCAACCAGGGTATGAAGTGGTTTTACCATCCCGATTGCGGTCATGTACTGTCCGGCAAGTTCACCAACTGACCAGCCACTGCTTGAAAGGGCACTGATAAAAGCAGCACCTACCCAAAGACACATTATTGAACCTGCTGCCAGGAGTATTCTACCAGCCGTTTTTGAAGTATTTGCAGCCATTGTGTTCTCCTCTGTCATTCTATTTGTGTGACATATTTATTTCTATCTTTATCTATCAGCCGAGTACTGCTGTGATGTATCCTTTGACAACATTCAGAGGACCAACACTTACAAGGGCACTCACGAGACATGCAGTACCCCAGAGACCAACAAGGGCTGACATGGCCATTCCGGTACCAAGTGCAAATTTTGAGGTTTCATATCCAACTTCAGCCTGATTTCTGGTTGCGGTTTGTGTGTTTGCAGTCATGGTGTCCTCCTTGTCTGTTCTTATATTCATTCTCTAAAAAGCTTATTCTTCAGATGCTGTCAGCCGGTGATGGCTGTGAATAAGGCTTTAACTGTTCCACCAAGTCCATTACTGAGTAATGCGCTTGCCATACAGGCGGTTGCCCAGAGTCCGATCATTGCTGCAGAAGCAATTCCAACTCCAAGAGCAAATTTTGATGTTTCGTATCCAACTTCAGCCTGATTTCTGGTTGCGGTTTGTGTGTTTGCAGTCATGGTGTCCTCCATATTTGTTTGATATTTCGTTCTTTTTCTTTTATTTGCTTTATATATAGCAGTAACGATGCCAGTTTTTCCTTTTCAACAAACAAAAGCTAAAAATACGGATAACATCCTGAAATCAAACTATTTTTACAGGATGATGGGGTCGGCTGTCGTTTCTACACATATGTTGCACAAAGTGTGGCGGCGATCACACATGTCGCATTGAATCGGAAAAGTGTGGTTTTCATTCAACGGAAGTGTTGCAGATTGTTTCGGATAGGTGTCTCAAAAAGAGAAATGTGTCGGATATGCAGGAAAAAAGAAGGTATGGAACAACAATGGTGTTTCAGAAATTGGTGTCAGGCAGGAAATTCGAAATATTTACAATAGACAATGGGAGAAGGTTAGCTATTCTTTGTCAATCACCAGCATTTCTTCCCATTTCTTTCCGTGATAGCGCCGGGCAGTCAAAACGGCAAGAAGGCCGATAAAAACGATAATACAGCTCCAGGCACCATAAATGGTCATACCCAGAAACTTAATTCCCACATAGAGAGGAATAATCATGCAGCCAAGCGATGCACTAAAAATCACCAGTAAAAGAAAACGGGTATCCCCGGCACCTTTCAGGGCTGCTGCAAAAATCATATAAAAAACATCGAGCAGAATATACGCCGCGACCAGCTTAAGGAGTGTTGAACCCATTTGCAGTATATCTTCATAATTACCTCCCATATCCCCTCGATCCATGAAAAGAGTAATAACGGATTCCGGCGCAATCAAAAAAAGGGCATCAAGTAGTAGTGTATACATAATAAGAATATGAATGCCGCTCCAGACTGCAGCTCTTGCCTCTTCCGGTTTGCCTTTACCAAGAGCCTGCCCTGTCATGCTGCTCATTCCAAAGGAGAAACCAAGGGCCGGCATAAAAGCAAGGGAGCTGATGGAAATAACAATATTGGACGCGGCGAGGGGTACGGTTCCCATGCGGCCAACCATGAGAATAAAAAAAGTGAAGGCAAAAATGTCCAGGCTGAACTGCAGTGCACCCGGTATTCCAAACTTTAGTAAACGGATCAGAATATCACGATCCAGTCGTATGGTTTCCAGTAGTCTGAATTGTTCTACGAATCGTCGGGAAAAAATTGCAGGAGCCAGGCAAAAAACAGTCACCCCCCAGGATACAACAGTGGCAATGCCGGCACCGCTTATACCCAGTTCCGGAAAACCCCATACACCGTTAATCATTGCATAATTCAGTGGTACATTCACCACCATTCCCACGATATTGGCAATCATGACCGGTCTTGTCATTCCTCTACCGGTGAAAAATCCGGACAGAACCTGAATGGCAACATGCAGTACACCTCCCTGACAGAGAATCATGAAGTATCGCTCTTCAAGAACCCGAATTTCAGGACTGTGGCCGATAAGCTTGAAAAAAGGTGTAGTGGCCTGAAAAGCTATCAGGATGAGCAATGCACCTGATACCAGAGTGAAAAACATCCCCTGCCAGAAAGTAGCTCCAATCTTCTCCGGCTGTCCGGCACCATGATACTGAGCAATAAAAATTGAGGTGTAACCTGCGATGCCGCCAAGGAAACAGAGAACCAGAAAGACAGTTACCCCTGCCGGGACAACAGCAGAAATGGCATTGACACTGTAATGGGAGAGAAATATCCGGTCAGTAAACTCCATGACAGTTGTGGCGGCCATACCAGTAACCAGAGGAACACAAACTCTGGCTACTTCGCGGTAGCGACTTTTTTTGTACCAGGTACGCCATAATCTGAGCATAAAGATCTCTTCCCTAAGCTTGAAAAACATTTGGACATTTTATTGCAAACAATTTATCCATGATACACTCTAACACCCCACAAGGGGGTATAAGTACCTTATGAGAATATTTTCTTTTAAAAAACACGAAAATAGTCTGTAAGATACTAAAAGATAAAAACTCAGCTGGATCTATTGCCCCTTAACTCAGAGGCAAAACTTTTAATCCGTTGAAATTTCAGCTTTAATTAACCTCAGCCCGGAGTAAAACATGGATGCCCTGGAATGTATTAAAACCCGCAGAAGTATCAGAAAATTTACATCTGAAGCAGTTCCCAAAAAAGACCTGGAACAGCTGATCAAAATAGCTCGCTGGAGCCCATCCTATAAGAATTCCCAGCCATGGGAAGCAATTATATTATCCGGTGACAAAAAGAAAGCCCTCTCGAAAATGCTGGTCGGCCTGCTTGCGGACAATAAAGAAAGCCGCCCTGATCTGGCGCCACCAACTGCCTGGCCTGAGGCCGAAGGTAACCGTATTAAACAACTACTTGCCAAACGCAAGGAACTCACTGGTATCGATCTCAATTCACCGGAAATAATTGTCAAAGCAAAAAAGGCAAATTTCAATTTTTATTATGCACCCCATGCTATCTATCTCTTTCAGGATGCAAGCCTGAGTGAATGGTCACTCTTTGATATCGGACTTTTTGCCCAGAACCTGATGCTTGCAGCCCATGCCAGCGGACTGGCAACTGTGCCCCAGGCCTTTGCTACTGATTATTCAAAAGAAGTCAAAGAATTCCTTGGCATTCCCACCTCTAAACGATTGATTCTCGGCCTGTCTGTTGGATATCCGGATATTGACTCACCTGTAAATGCCTACAGAACAGAGCGATCAGAAATTGAAGAATTCTGCACTTACATGGAATAACGAGAAGTACATAACTCATCTTTCATTTTCAACTTGTCAGAGAAGCAAATAATACCTTCAGAAAAAGATTGATAATAAGTCCCACTTGCAATACCCTCATAAACAGTATTGTGACTCATCGTGTTTTTTTATGCACGTGTCTTACAGTAGGCTCAGGTCTGAAACTAACTTACTCAACCACCCCAGAAGGAGACACAAATGGCCGGTTTCATGGATATTTTAGGGACAATAGTACAACAGGGCATGTCACGATCCAGTGGTTCTCGAATATCTAGAGGTCTTGGTGCGGGCAATTCCGGTGGACTCAATGATATTCTAGGCAACCTCAGCCAGATGATGGGAGGTGGCAGTGGGTCGGGAAGTGGAGGTCAGGCCGGAGCTGGCGGGCTGGGTGACATACTCGGTGGAGTAATGAACAGTCTTGGAAACAATAAAGTAGCCCTTGGCGGGCTGGGTGCGCTGGCAGGCGCATTGCTTGGTGGAGGAAGACGTTCTGCACGTGGCGCTGTTGGCGGAGGAGGACTTGCCATGCTTGCATCGCTGGCCTTTGCCGCTTTACGAAAAGCTGGCCAGGCACCAGGACAGGCACCCCGAGCCTTTTTGGAACCACAAACATCACAGGAAGAGCAGGTACTTGAAAATGATGCGGAGGTTATCGTCAAGGCAATGATTAATGCTGCTAAAGCTGATGGTCAGATTGACCAGGCGGAGATCCAGAAGATTGTTGGAAAACTGGAAGAAGAAGGACTCACCCAGGAAGAAAAAGATTTCTTTATTGCTGAAGCAAACAAACCCATGGATATTGATAAAATCATAGCTTCAGCTGGGGGTGAGACAGAAATGGCAGCCCAGATTTATGCAGCCTCATTACTCGCAATCGAAGTTGATACTGCTGCTGAGCAGTCTTATATGCAACAGCTGGCAACAGGCCTTAAACTGGATCCACAGGTTGTAGATTACATAGAGGAGACATTAGGTGTCACCGCCTGAAATACGGAAAAACAACTGCTTAAAAACTCTTCAAATCTATTCTGTAAAGGAGACCTTCCCATGGGAATGTTAAATTTTGCGAAAAACATCGGCAAAAAACTGTTCAGCAATGTTGCAGAAGCATCTGAGAACATAAAATCATACATCAACAAGGACAATCCGGGAATCAACAATCTGGAAGTAACTGTTGAAGATGATGTTGTTTCAATCAGTGGGGATGCGGAAAGTGCTGCAGCCCTGGAAAAAGCGGTTTTGATGGCTGGTAATGTTAAAGGAGTGAGTGAAGTACGGTCCGACGCTGTGACTGCTCCTGCTGCCACAGAAAAAGTTGAGTATTATGAAATAGTTTTAGGAGATACATTGTCAGCAGTGGCCAAGAAGTATTATGGCAAATCTTCAGCTTACATGAGGATTTTTGAGGCCAACCGTGAAGTCATTAAAGATCCGGATAAAATATATGTCGGGCAGAAACTGCGCATACTCCTTGATTGATTTTATGACAGATTTGAGAAAATGAAATCAAGCTGGATCTGGCCGATGTATTCCAAATAACAGGAACGCACCGGCCATTTTTATTGGCACACTAGAAAGCGGTCCGGAACATTGGCTGCAGTAACTACGCTTTACTTAATTTGACCAGTTTCAGGGAGATTATAAATAATGACTACGAAATCCGATTTTTCAGCCGAAGAATGGAAACATCTGTTGCAGGCACCTGGTGCCGCAGGAATTTACATCATGATGTCTGATCCAAACTTTCTGGTTGGCAACATGAAGGAAGCCCTTGCTGTGTCCAGCAGTATCCTCAATAAAGGAAAAGAAGACAACGGTGAACTACTGACCTTTCTGCTTGCAGAATTCAATGACAAAGAAATGGTGAAACAGGCCCGTCTTGAGTATGAAAAAAAAGATGTGGCCTCTATTAAAAAAATTGCCCTTGATTCCCTGAAACAGGCTGCTGAAATACTTCAGGACAAAACAGCTGACGAAGAAGCACAAGAGGTAAAAACCTGGCTTTATGATGTAAGCGTGAAGGCAGCAGAAGCCGCAAAAGAGGGAGGTTTCCTTGGTTTTGGAGGCACCAGGGTCAGTGAGAAAGAAAAAGCTGCCCTGCAGGAGATTGCCACTGTACTGAATGTCACAGTATAGAGGTGCAGTTTCCTGTTTTTTGAGTAATCAGACTCTGAAAGAATTCTAAAATTACTATTACGGACAAGGAGTAACCCATGAAAAAAATCATATTTTTAATTGCCATTTTCTTTTTCACCTGTACAGCAGTCCAGGCAGCAGAAGGTTTAATCAGCAAGACCAGTAATCACAGTGTCAAAGAAACCATGGACACCTTTGAGAAAATTGTCCGGGCTAAAGGATTCAATGTTGCGGCACGTGTTGATCATACAGCGGCTGCAAAAGCATCGGGATTGACACTGCTTCCCACTGAAGTCCTTATTTTCGGGAATCCAAAACTTGGCACTCTACTTATGCAATCCACTCAGACCATCGGCATTGACCTGCCTCTCAAAGTCCTGGTATGGGAGAATGTAAAAGGCGTGGTTACCCTTCAGTACAATGATCCCGTATGGCTGTCAAAACGGCATGGTATTGCAGACCGTGAAAAAGCATTTGCAAAAATGTCTGGTGCCCTTGCAAAATTCAGTGATGCTGCTGTGAAATAATACGTCCGCCATACTTATATATGGCCTTACATCGCTTCTACAGTGTGAGGCCGTATGAAAATTAACACCTCCATATCTCAGATCTTTTCTAACATTTTTATTTCAGCCCCAAACTTAGTGTGCTAGAGTATAATACTTTACAGTCCGGGTAGCAGATCCAGCTGTTAACTATTCAACCACCTTTTCTTTTCGTTGACAGCTTTCCTATCCAGAGACTACGACAAATAGCCGGGTTGCCCAACGTAACCTGTATGCATATATTTTAGAGTGCCTTGAAAAATTAGCATTTTCGTTCTAAATCGAGGCGTGATTAAAATTTTACCGCAGGCATATGATTGATATTCTGAGGATAAAATTTTTCTCGCAACGATGAGTTGGAGCGAAAAGGCAATTTCCCAAAGTAGCTCATAAGAATTACCCAATTTATTAACTAGTTATACAGAGAACTCTTTCATGCTTAAAAATAAAATACAGACTGAACTTCAGAACAAAGTAAATAAGAAAATAGCTCCGTTATTTTCCAAATATGATATTGATTTCACTAGCCTGGAGTCCGGTATGAAATGGAAGCCTATTGTCCTGATAATAGGTAACTACTCATCCGGTAAATCCACTCTGATTAATGAAATCATAGGCACAGAAATCCAGCGGACCGGTCAGGCCCCGACCGATGACGCCTTTACCGTAATTACTTCAGAAGGAAGCAACCGACCAAAAGATGTTCCCGGTTCCACACTCATCAATGATGATAACCTGCCCTTTGTTAAATTCAGAAAATATGGTGAGAAACTCACCTCTCACCTTTGCCTGAAAAACATTGATTCACCGGCCTTTGAAAACATGGCTATTATCGACAGCCCCGGTATGCTGGATGCCACTACCGAAAAAGACCGTGGTTACAATTACATGGAAGTACTCGGTGAATTTGCAAAAATGGCCGACCTCATTGTTCTCATGTTCGATCCCCATAAGGCTGGAACCATAAAAGAAACCTATTCAGCCATACGAAACACTCTTCCTGAAAAATCCGGAGAAGACAGAATCATCTTTGTCATGAGCCGAATTGATGAATGTGACAACATCAGTGATCTGGTTCGATCCTACGGTACGCTGTGCTGGAATATGTCCCAGATGACAGGTCGCAAAGATATTCCCCATATTTATCTCACCTATTCTCCTGAAGTGGCAAGCACCCAGAATACTTCTGAGCTATGGCCCCAGGAAAGAACGGAACTCATGGAAAAAATACATGCTGCTCCAGATCTCAGACTGAATCATATCCTGGAAGATATCGACCGTCAGGTGAATGAGCTGCAGATCGTCTGCGAGGCTGTGGCCGAATTTAACCGGAGAGGCCGCAGTCTTTTCATGAAGATAGGCAAAATAACAGTTGCCATTGGTGTCGGCCTGTTTTGTTTTGGAGATGTTCTGACAAACAGCATTCTTTCCCTGCCCCGTCAAACCCTTATCTCGTCGGTGAGAGGAGGAACTTTCTCTCTTGGCAACCTGCTTCTTCCACTTATCTTCCTCTGCGCCACACTGGTTCTCGGGTGGATATTCTATAATAATTATGGCTTTAAAAAGCTTCTCCGGAAAACACTTGAAAACAGCAGCAATCTGGTGAACCGGGAGAATGAATACCGTAGAAATCTCTGGAACAAAATGCAGGGGAAAATCATTGATCTGGTCAGCAACAGTAAAGCCAAAGATATCTGGATCAGGCATTCCGGCAACCTGAATAAAATACAGCGATTCCTTGAAGGTGATCTGAAAAAATATTACGACAAATTACGATCATGACAGGTTCTGTGTAAAATAGTATTTCTGCAATTCTTAAAAAATATCGGCCAAAATAAGAAATAAATCTGTTTGCTGTCTGGTCCTGTTTTTCTTTTTTTCAGCTGTTCCCTGTTTTGCAGAACCACTGCGTGCTGCCGACGAACCCGCCATTCTTTCCAGGTTCATTGAATCCCAACTGGCTGATAAGAACAGCCTCAGTGGAGCCATGATCCTTGAAAAAGGTGGAGAATCTCTGCCGGCCAGGGCATGGCTGGCCGATCATGCCGGGAAAAGTATTGATGTTCAATATTTTATCTGAAGCAGCGACAACATAGGCATTCTTGCTGCAGAATTTCTTTTACGGGCTGCCAGGCGTGGTGTTCAAGTACGGGTTATTGTGGATGATCTACTCATTGATGCTCCGGACAACACCATGCTCGCCCTTGCAGCCCATCCCAATATTCAGATCAAAATTTATAATCCTCAGCATTCGGTGGGAGTTTCCAAAATAAGGCGGCTCTTTAATATGCTAAGGGGTTTTCGTTCATTCAACCAACGAATGCACGGCAAAACCATGATCATTGACCAGTCGGTGGCCATCACCGGCGGCCGTAATATGGCTGATGAATATTTTGATTACAATCAGGACTATACCTTCCGGGATCGTAATATTTTTCTCCTTGGACCGGTGGTTGAGTAGATGAATAATAACTTCACTGCCTTCTGGCAGAGTTCACTTTCTGTCGCAGTTGAAGATCTTCTGTTGAAACAGAAGACATCCTTTACGCCAGAGCAGGTTCAACAGGTTCAAACTGAGCTGCACGCCTATGCTGCTGACACTGATGTCGCCTTCAGTCGCGACAACTATCACCACTGGAGTCTGCTGGTCGACCACAAACTGTCGCCAGGCAACACAATACCTGATAGTTTCAACAAAAAAGTGGACAGTCTCTTTCTCCTGGTCAGCAATCTGGTGGCGCCACTGGTTGCTGATGATCGGGAAAAAGCTGATAACGCTGCCAAGGTTCTCTGGGCCAGTCTGGGCCAGCCTGCACGGCGTCTGTTCTCTGGCAATGAGTGAAAACTGGATGTCGTGAACGCTGCATCAGCTGAAACCCTTGCAGATTCACTGGTTCGCAATTATATTTGTGGATTACAGATGGAAATAGCAGGGCTCAAATGACATAAGCAGATCAAATCGGACATGATCTTTTAGGGTGTATTAGTTGGCCGGGCACTCCGCCTGTCGCCTGCTCAAATTGAGTTAGCTTTATCTGTTTCCACTTTCTAATAGCTGAATCCGGGAGTCTGCGATGGGGATGTAGCCCCGTTTTTTGAACGCTTTGAGAATAGTGAACTATATCTAGGTGTCAAAAGAATCGGGATGCGTTGACAGCAGCTGTCAACGGATTCAGCTGATAACTATTTCTTCTATACACAGAGACATAATGGAAAGACTACTGGTAATATTTTTGAGTGCTGCCATTGCGCTTGGTTTTTATTTTTTGTGCATCATACTGGTGCGCAAATCATCCGTACAGAAATACATTCTGTCCCACGAAAACCTGCTTCACCCAAATGCTATCTGTTACTGGCGGACTGCAATTGCGTTTGTGGCATACCTGTTCTATTTTTTTCTCGGACTGCAAACGCTTGCCATTATCATTTTTTCAATTGCAGCAGTACTGGATGGTGTCGACGGCCTGGTTGCAAGGAGCTGTGATCTTGTTTCTGAATGGGGAAAATGGCTGGATCCGATGTGCGACAAGCTCACCTACTTACCGCCAATGATCGGTTTTGCCTATATCGGAATTCTTCAACCAAAACTTGTGTGGATCCTCGTGGCGATTGAGCTTGTCGGTCAATTTTTAGTCAGACATGTACTTGCGTTGCTCAAACTATCCGGGGCTGCAAATAATTTTGGTAAAATCAAGGCAATTATCTGCTTTGCACTGGTTGTTTTCTGCTCATTGCTAGACAAGAAACCTGACGTTATCAACATGGGCGACGAGGTTCTCATCGCCTGTATCGTCCTTGCCTCGGCATCAATTGTTTTTAAATTTGTCCCCAACAGATTATATGCGGATATCCTGTCTACGCTGAATTTCTTCTGTGGAATATCGAGCCTTTACCTCACGTACCAACACCATCTGGTCTGGGCTATCATGATTATCATTATGGGTCAACTCTTTGATCTGTTTGACGGAAGAATGGCAGAAAAGCATGGCGGAACCAAGTATGGTCCCTACCTGGACGACATTGCCGATTTTATCAGCTTTGGGCTTGCCCCGGCCTACATCATCATCAAATCCGGTGGTACCGTGTCCTGGCTGTTTGGTTTTATTTTCTTATGCGGAGTGGCTTTCAGGCTGATTCGCTTTCTGACCGTGGATAAAAAACGGAAAGATCTCCCGCCAGGAATTTTCAACGGGCTGCCCTGTCCGGCAGGAGCCATGGTTGTGTTAGGTGCCTCACTGGTCGCTTCGCCAAACCTCTTATCTGCAATAGCAATGATTTCAGTGGGTCTTATGATAAGCAATATTCAGTTTGCCCATTTGGGCAGAGTCATGCTCAAACAGATACCCAAACCGGTTTTTATCATGACAAGTTCCATGATAACGCTCAGCATAGCCTATATTTTCAAAACAAAAAATGTTGAGATGTTTGGCTACCTGCTGTCTGGAGCTGTGCTGCTTTATATTATTACAGGTAGAAGAAAACCCGCCTCCATCCAGCTGCCGGAGGCTGATTGAGTTTTTTGCAACTTACCGATTTCGAAACATATAATGCTACAATACATGCACGCATACGAAACAAATCCCAGTAAGACCATAAACCTGCAAAAAGCTACTTCTTCTTTGGAACAGCCTTCAACAGCTCATCTCCCGGCACCACACAGGGAAGAGCTTCTCCGATGTATTCCTCAATATCCATGAGGTAAAACGAGCTTTCCTCATCCGCAAAGCTGATGGAAATACCGGCAGCTCCGGCGCGTCCTGTGCGGCCGATGCGGTGAACGTAGTCTTCCGGTTCATAGGGGAGAGTGTAATTCACCACATGGCTGATGCCATCGATGTGAATTCCTCTGCCGGCAACGTCTGTGGCAACCATCACTTTAATCTTGCCGCTACGAAAATTCTCAAGACGTGCTGTTCTCTTCTGCTGGGGGACATCACCGGTGAGAAGAGTACAGTTTATGCCGTCCCGGCGCAAACGATCATTGAGTCTTTTGCCATCCCTTTTCATATTGGTAAAAACAATTACCCGGTCACAGTCCTTGCTGTTAATAATATTATAGAGAAGCTGGTATTTTTCATCTCTGGTGGTCATGTACACGATCTGCGTCACTGTTTCCACTGCCACCTGCTCGGCCTCAGTCTCCACTGAAACAGGGTCAACACACCATTGAGATGCAAGACGCCTGACATCTTCAGTGAGAGTGGCTGAAAACATCATGGTCTGACGTTTATTTCTATTGGGTGTCTTGTGGATAATTGAACGAACGTCAGGGATAAAGCCCATATCGAGCATCCTGTCAGCCTCATCAATCACCATAATTCCTGCCTGGTTCAACTGCACCACCCGCTTGCGGGAAAAATCAAGAAGCCGGCCCGGAGTTGCCACCAGAATATCAACAGGCCTGTCACGCAGGCCACGCAGCTGGCGTTCATAGTCTGTACCTCCATAGGCTTCTGCCACACGCAGAGGCAGATATTTGCCTATTGCTCTGGCATCTTTGGCGATCTGGATCACCAGTTCTCTGGTTGGTGCAATGATGAGGGCTCGCGGTGTTCCGTTTATACGTTTCTGCTGTTTTTCCCTGATCAATCTTGAAAAAATGCCAATTAAAAACACAGCACTTTTTCCTGTTCCGGTGCTGGCTTTGCCAATGAGATCCTTGCCAGCCATCACATCCGGCAGAGATTTCTCCTGAATGGGTGTGCAGTACTTGAAGTTAAGATCCGCGATTCCATGCATGAGACCGGCTGGAAGCCTGAAGTCGTGAAACCGGGACTTTCCCTCTTCCGGTACAACCTTAAATTGAGACATACTCCACTTTGGTTTTTTGTTTCGACCGGTGGATTGTTTTGTGGATACGGGTTTCTCGGCGGTTTGTCTGCGATGTTCAGGTGCCCTGGTTTCAGCAGCAATCAGGGGAACGGATTTTACAGGTTCCGTTATGCTTTTTTGGGATGAGGCAGTTGAAACCACCCCGCATCTTCTGACCATGCGAAGCTTTTTTCTTCTGATTGATCGCTGTCTGATTTGTCGTTTTTTCATTATTTTTAAACTGCAACTTTATGCAGCATATCTATCCCGTCAGGGGTGAAATCTTCTTGTTCACTGAGCTTGAAAATCTCAGCAACGCTCATGAAACTGCCCCAGGCAACTTCTTCTTTCTGCAGCAGAAAGGGACCATTATGGATACAGGAAAAAATTCGCCCCCAAACCCGGTTAGTGTCTTTCTCGAAATATTGATCGAAATGATGGGTGATGGATACACCTTCAACTCCCAGTTCCTCGGCAAGCTCACGTATGGCAGATTCTTCGTAAGATTCCCCTGCAAGCACAACACCCCCTGCGGCAACATCCCAGCATGAAGGATAAACGTCCTTGGTAGCTGTCCGTTTTTGCAGAAAGAGTTCTCCGGCATCATTGAAAACAAAGATGTAGCAGGCACGGTGAATAAGACCACGCTCCCGCATGACATATCTGGACAGTGCCTCTATTTCACGATTGTCGCGATCAACAATCTGGACGATTTCTTCTCCGGGATTATACATTGGATTTGCTGTCCGATCTCTCACAATGAGGTGTTGGAATGGCAGGTGGCCCTTTGACCAGCATCTGAGCAATGGTAAGTTTCACCCGTGGATAGAGATGGATTTTCTCACCCATGAGTTCTCGTTCAACTGCCACGAGACGCTGCAAAAGAGGGGTGCGCTCCACATGCGGTGCCTGAGAATCGTGGACAAACTTCTTTTTCACAATTTTCTGACAACGAAAACAGCCGGGGAAGTTCAGTGTCTGCCCGTCAGGTCTTCGCATGGAAGCGGGTACACCGTGGGTTCTGCACACCATAAGCCTGTGGGTATAGAGGAGGCAGCGACCTTGTTCATTCAACGGGCACATAATCTGGGGTCGTTCATCCCGCGCTTCTGCCTGCGCGCATTCAAGAATATATTGTCTGGCACGTTCAATGAGTTCCAGCTGTTTTTCTTCTGCAAGTTCCCGCACACCCTCCCAGAGATATGCCCACTCTGTATAGGTGTGATGAAGAAAATAGGAATCACAGCAGTTGTCAGGGCACCCATCACAACTGAATTTCAGAGCCCTGGCAACTTCGTCATAACCGGATTCCATTTCTTTATAAATCCGGCCTATTTCTCCTATGAGCTCTTTGCTGAGCACCACCTCTTTCATGCTTTTTCCTCTTCAAAACATTGCACCTGATATATCTCTATCTTCGGATATGAATCACACCACGCCGTCTCAGAAAGCCCTGCCTTGTTACAAAGATGACCCAAAAACTGTTCAGGAATGGGTAACTGTTCCCAGACCTGCGGCAAAAAAGTTGCTCCCGCACGGCCCAGTGACAAGATAACCCCATCTACTCCAGGGCGCAGTCTGGAAATAAGATCTTCTCCATCTTTGTATGCAAGTATTTGCGGCTGGCTGAGCACTGAAATATCAATCTCCATATTTGCCAGTTCCCCGGCAGTGAGGGGAGAAAACCTGGGATCATTAAAGGCAGCATTAATGGCATTGCGCCGGACTCCTTCTGCAACTGATCCTGCAGGAGTAAGGTTGCCGATGCAGCCTCGCAGGGCACCAATAATTTTCAGGGTAACAAATGTGCCGTATCTGGCATCAAATGCAGGATCTTCAGGTATTGCAGCCTGGCTTTCTCCACCCAGTTTTTCGCTGATGGTCTCCCTGGCAAGTGCCAGTAAGGTTTTACCCTGCTCTTCTGTTAATACCTTTTCCATCTCAATCTCAAAAATTTTCCAAATTGCATGTATATGCTCTACTTTCTATACTTAATAAAATCCTAATCTCGAAATTCGAAACAAATTAGAATGACCAAAGTTTTAAATAACGAAATCTTACTATAACACTTCTCATCCGGAAGTTTATTGGTGGTTTAAAAATTAATGGACTCGTAAAAAACGCCATATTCGAGGCGCGTTTATGCCCTTGAGTGCAAAAATCGGATCATTTCGGCGTACTAGGGTACGTTGAAATGATATAATTTTTGTAGCAACGAAGAAGATGAAGAGTTTTTACAAATCCATCACCATTCCACACCCAGCATCAGACAATTAATCCCGCTTCCAATTCCCAGCATGGCAGCTTTTTCACCTTTTTGAAAACAGTCCTGTTCAATGGCCATGGCCATGGTGATCGGCGCAGAAACTGAACCCACATTGCCAAGAATCTGCAGAGTCTCAAAGTTTTTTTCCTGATCGAGACCAAGGGTATCAAAAAGAAGTCGTGCATGGGCAGTGCCCACCTGGTGACAGAAAAAACGATCAATATCATTCCCGTTCCAACCGGGAATAGAAGAAAATTTCTGCCAGGTTTGATGTGCTGTTTCCACGCCTCTTATCAGCAATTCTTCAGAATTGGTGTTCATAAGAGTAGTTGTACCACCGCTTTGTGCTCCCTGACAGAGGTCGGAATGTCTGGTATTGGCCTTCCAGGCACCGTGGATAAGACGCGGTTTATCCATATCAGGCTTACGATTGCACATATAAAGCGCAACGGATCCGGAACCGATGGTAAGGGACGCAAAGGCTGGTTTGATCTTTTTTCTGGTCAATGTCTCATCATTTAAAAGAGCCTGAATAGTTGATTCCACGAGCTCTTCCGCTGTTTCGCCTGCCACAATCAATCCGTTTTCCACCTGCCCCAGCTCAATCATGTTGGCCAGCATGACCATGCCATCAAGAAATCCAAGACAAGCATTGGAGAGATCATAAAGCAGACAGTCTTCTGATAAGCCAAGCTGGTTATGGACAAAAGAGGCTGTGGCCGGTTCCATCATATCCCTTGAAACCGAAGTGAAAATAAGACATTCAATGGCTGCTGGATCAAAATCCGCCTTCTCGAGTACTGCTTTCCCGGCCCGCGCGGCTCCCTGACTTGGCTTGGTTCCTGGCTCCCACAGCCGCCTTTCCCGAATGCCGCTCATTAATTCCAGTCTGCCAGCCGGGAGTTTCAGGCGTTCATACAGGAGTGCAAGCCGTTTTTCAATGGCATCGGAACTGAGAACATGCGGAGGCAATTCATAGCCGAAGGTGTGGAGACAAACTTTTGAGTAGAACATATTTTTGCTATTGTTTTAAAAATGGATCAATTCGAGCAGAATGTAGCAGGTATGGTGAAGGAATACAACTTTTAGCGTTTTTCCTCAGCTCGCGTCAGGGTCGATAAACAGATAATAAGTACAACTTGGCTTTTGCAGCACAAACAAGGTTGCTATCCATATTGATCTCTGCTACAAAAAGAGTCTAATTAACAAGTGGGCCGGCACGATAACCGTTGCCGGATTATTATCATTATTTCAGGAGAATATTCAGATGAAAAAAGGTTTACTGGCTGTACTGTTGAGCACAGCAATACTTTGCGCAGGACTGCTGTCCACTTCCCAGGCAAGCAATATCGATCTAGCCAAAAGCTCAACCCTTGAGCAGATTCTTAAAAGAGGCGAAATCCGAATTGGATTTGATGTGGGCTATGTACCCTTTGAAATGTCTGATAAGAAAGGAAACTTCGTTGGATTTGATATCGATCTCGCCAAAATGATGGCCAAAGCCATGGGCGTAAAATTTGTACCTGTCAACACTGCATGGGACGGTATCATTCCTGCCCTGGTAACCGAAAAACTGGACATCATCGTTGCCGGCATGACCATCACTCAGGAGCGAAACCTGAAAGTTAATTTTGCCGATCCCTACATCATCGTCGGTCAGACCGTTATCTTAAACGGCAAACACAAAGATAGTGTAAAATCCTACAAGGATCTGAATGATCCTAAATACACCATCACTTCCAAACTCGGAACCACCGGTGAAATGGCAGTTAAACGCCTGATGCCAAAAGCTAAATATAAATCTTTCGAAGATGCAACCGAAGCAGCCCTTGAAGTAGCCAGTGGCCGTGCCGATGCGTTCATCTACGATCTTCCAACCTGTGCAGCCTTCCAGGCCCGCCAGGGAGCCAATGCTAATACAGTTTTTCTTGACGAGCCTTTTACCTTTGAGCCTCTGGCATTTGCCATTCGTAAAGGTGATCCCGACTTCCTTAACTGGCTGAACAATTTCCTTCGCCAGATCAAACATGACGGTCGCTATGACAAAATGTACAACAAATGGATGCGTGGTTCAGACTGGTTGAAACTGGTTGAATAACAACCCATTCCGGTAAGAATAAGCCGATGACGTCAGCAATGGCATCATCGGCTTATTTTATTTTATCCCCTTAACTTTTCAGATAATATTCCAGTGGAAGAACAACTGACTCAAAAACAGATTCGTTTCTGGTCCATCGCCTACTTTGTAATTATCTTTACCCTCATTGGCGGTTTTGTACTGGCGACTTCGCAAATCACCTATTCCTGGCGCTGGTCGGTGGTACCGTCCTATTTTGTCGCCCATGAAACCATCTTGATACAATCTGAGCTGGAAGGCACAGTTTCAGCAATTGAAACTGAAGGCACGACCACCAGAATAGTTGTCAAAGGAGATGACGGGACCAGCGAAAGCTATGAAATCCCTGAAGGAGAAATCCTGGTCAGCGAAACTGACATGATTTTCCCGGGTGATACTCTTGGCAACTATAAGGAGTGGCGTCCCGGTCTCCTGATGCTTGGTATGATGATGACCATCAAGGTCAGTCTTTATGCCATTGTAATTGGCATATTAGTTGGAATATGGGGAGGAATTGCCAGAATTTCGGCAAATCCTGCAGCCAGATGGCTTGCCTATACCTATGTGGAACTCATCCGCGGTACCCCTTTGCTTGTGCAGATTTTTATCTGGTATTACATTGGCTCCACCCTGGTCAATCAGCTTGTTCGGCAGTATGCCGGTTTTGAAATACCTGCCCTCTGGTATGGTGTCATTGCTCTTGCCATATTTACCGGTGCCTATGTAACAGAAATTGTCCGTTCCGGTATCCAGTCAATTAACCTTGGACAGACCGAAGCCGCCAGATCACTTGGTATGACACATTTTCAATCGCTACGCTACATCATCATGCCACAGGCCATGCGACGCATACTGCCTCCCCTGGCCGGCCAGTTTATCAGCCTGATTAAAGATTCATCACTCCTTGGTATTATTGCTGTCAGAGAACTGACCAAGGCGACACGGGAAGCTGTCACCACAAGCTTTGCCTCCTTTGAGCTGTTTTTCACCTGTGCCGCTCTCTATCTGATAATAACCTTCACCCTGTCCCTGTTTGTCCAATACCTTGAAAGGAGGATGGGAACCACATGATTGATGTAAAAAATGTAGACAAGATATTCTACGCACCCCACAAAATACAAGCATTGACTGACGTTACAGCCCATATCGACAGTGGAGAAGTGGTTGTGGTTATCGGGCCGTCCGGCTCCGGTAAATCCACATTCCTGAGATGTTTAAATCACTTGGAATCGGCGGATGCCGGACAGGTTCTTATTGACGGAGTGGATATCCTTGATCCGAAGACCAATATAGATCATATTCGGGCGGAAGTGGGCATGGTGTTCCAGTCATTCAACCTGTTCCCCCACAAAACCGTGGAGGATAATATCATTCTTGCCCAGCGTGTTGTCCGCAAACGCTCTCTTTCTGAAGCAAAAGAACGTGCTGCCACCCTGCTTACCAAAGTCGGTATCCAGGACAAAGCCAAAGTTTTTCCTGCCCAGCTTTCCGGTGGTCAACAGCAGCGTGTGGCCATTGCAAGAGCGCTTGCCATGGATCCCAAGATTATGCTATTTGACGAGCCAACTTCGGCCCTTGACCCTGAAATGATCGGTGAGGTTCTTGATGTTATGAAAACCCTGGCTAAAGAAGGTATGACCATGGTTGTCGTCACCCATGAAATGGGCTTTGCCCGGGAAGTTGCTGATCGCGTAATATTCATGGACTCAGGCCGTATTGTTGAGGTCGGTCCTCCAGAACACTTTTTTACCAATCCTTCCCACGAGCGGACTAAACTGTTTTTAAATCAGATTCTGTAAGCATCCTGTAAACCATTTTTTTAGATGGATTCGTAGATAAGCGTAGACTTCGAAAAACTTCAGATGCGAGGCGCGCAAGTTATGAATGATTTCGGCGTACAAAAGTACGTTGAAATCATTCATGATCTGTAGCAACGAAGCAGGTGAAGAATTTTTACGAATCCATCAGCGTGGCTCAGCCATGGATATCTCAAGGCGGCGGGCAAGAACTGATACGGAAAAGCAGAGAAGCAGATACATGAGCGAGATGGTCAGCCACACCTCTATTGTCCGCTGGGTTGATGACATGATCTGCATTCCCTGAAAGGTCAGTTCCTGGATGGAAATGATGGAAACGATGGAAGAGTATTTAATGGTGTTGATCACCTCGTTGACCAGAGGCGGCAGCACGCGTCTGGTGGCCTGAGGAAGAATAATAAAACGCATCTGCTGCAACCAGGTCAGGCCAAGGGCTGCTGAAGCTTCCCACTGTTCTCTATCGATGGACTCAATACCCGCCCGGATGATCTCGGTAATATACGCTCCCTGAAACAGAGCGATGGTGAAAACGCCTGAGACAAATGCGGTAAACAGCTCTGGCGGTGAAACAAAAACAGTGAGCCACCAGGTAGCCGAATCTGATCTGCTGCGAATAAACTCCTCCACTCCAAGCATCTGCATGAACTGATCAGATACAAAAAAATAGAAGATAAAAACCAGAACCAGCGGCGGAATATTACGGATCAGCTCCACATACGTTCGGCCTATCAAGCGGAATAAAAGTCGCTCCCGTGTCCGCAAAATTCCCATGACCACCCCGATCACGGTGGCAAGAAGAATGGACCAGACACTGAGACGGATGGTGGTGAAGAAACCATGAAGGAGAATATTGGTAACCCAGCGCCCTTTCTCTTCATCCCAGCGAATCAGGTAGTTGGGAATTATCCCCCAGTCCCAGTGGTAATGAAGTCCCACACTCACCCGATAGGTGGTGTAGCCTAAAAACAAAAGAAGAGCAGCGGTCACGATTAAATCGAGAACCATGCTCCTCTTTCTGATCAGATAGACACCGGTCATGTTTTATTCAACCAAGTGAGCCCATTCCTTTGAACCAAACCAGTACTGATGGCGCTCTTCCAGCCAGCCTTCATGACTGACAATGGTGATCCAGTTGTTGAAAAATGACAGGCTATCAAAGTCTCCTTTGCGTACGGCAAACCCAATGGGTTCTTTCGTAAAATTGGACTTAAGAGGCAGAAACATTGTCTCAGGATATTTTATAGCTTCATATGCCGGGCGTGGAGAGGATCCTACCACGGCATGAACATTGCCGTTTCGCAGTTCCTGATAAGCCTGAGCCTCATCGTCAAAGAGTCTTAATTTAGCCTTGGGAATATACTTTTTAACAGCTGTTACCGCAGTGGTTCCAAGTTTACAGGCGATCTCCACATCAGCCTTGTTGAAATCATCAAGAGTGCTGAATCCGGCAGCTTGTTTCTTGTGGGCCACAATGGCCATGCCTGAATAGTCGTAAGGAATGGTAAAATTGACCTTCAGAGCCCGTTTGGTCTGGATTCCCATGCCGCCAATGACCACATCAAACTTACCGGTGAGCAGTGCAGGAATGATCCCGGCCCACTTAGTGGGAACAAACTCCACTTTCACGCCCATATCTGCCGCAAGTCTTCTCGCCACGTCAATTTCAAAGCCAACCAGTTCGCCCTTTTTATCCTTCATTGCCCAGGGAAGAAAGGTATCCATCCCCACCCGCAAAACTCCACGACGAACGACCTGATCTATCGTTGATTCTGCCACCAGCTGATTCTGTAATTTTCCTGCCAGTGCCGGCAGAGCTGCCACTGTCAACACAAGTATCAGACCAATGGCCAGCATATTTCTATTCAGTGTCTTCATAGTTCCTCCTTGAGTAAATTTTAGGGAATAATTATCACAATTACACGGCATCATATTGTATTACAATCAAAAAAACATGATTACCTATAAAGCTCATCCATTTTTATCAGTAATTCCCGTGCAGGTGGGAATCCAGATCTTCTGGTACGAAATTGAATCCCAACCTACGCTGTTGACATCCCATATATTTGTAAAATTCTCGTTTAATCAATTGGTTATCCATACAGCATGTAAATCTGACTGAATTTTGCACCTGATCAAAAAAAATTCTGATTACGTACAAAACTCAGCCATTTTGTTTGTCATTCCCGCGGAGGCGAGAGGTAAGGTATAATGAGAAGGCTGGTTCACCCGCGAGCAAGAGT
>DQTH01000082.1 GCA_015662865.1 Desulfocapsa sulfexigens | reverse complement strand
TTTTTGGGCAGCAGTCTTGAATTGCATTTTTACGAATAATAACTGCCTGGTGTAAAAGGCTTAATCGAATTTAGCTTTTTCTCAGGCTCGACTAGATATACAGCGTTGTAGCCATTCATAACGAAAATAATACATTTTATAGATAAATTTTAACGATATGGCAGTAAAACAGAAAACAAGAGCAATCCATAAAAAGAGTTCTCTCCGGAAAACAATAAAAGATCGTTCCGGAGCTGGTAAAATTAAAGTAGGAGAGCTTTTAAGTAAGGCTGGCTATATAACTCCGGATCAGCTGGAAAATGCCAAAAAGCAGATAAGAGAAAATGGCGGCCGTATTGGCGCAATCCTGCGCCAGTTTGATTATATTGATAAAGATACTGTCTATAATTTCCTCAGTCGCCAACACAATTTTACCCCAGTTCTGATTAGCAAAGAGCCTCCTAGCAAGGAAGCTGTCGCCTTGATGCCATATGAACTTGCCAAGCGTTTCATGGCTTTTCCTCTTCGCATGGCCGGGAATACTCTGCAGGTAACCATGGCAGAGCCAACTGATACTGAAGCTGTGGAGAAGCTTCAGGATGAGTTGGGAAAAGAACTTGCTGTTTGTGTCTCCATGGAAGAAGACATCGTTGAGGCCTATAAAAAATATTATGACATTGATGACGAGGAGGCCAAAAGCTTTTTTCAGGCAGGTGACGATGAAACTGAAGAGGAAATGGCAGTCACTGAAGTTGATGACTTTGGTTCTATTGTGGCTGAAGCTGCCGATGATTGTGAGATTGAAACGGTTGGAGAAGATGAGTTTGATGACCAGTTTGCTGCCACAGATGCTCCTATTATTAAGCTGGTCAATGGTATTCTGATAAAGGCGGTGCAGGACGGAGTCTCAGATATTCATGTAGAGCCCTATGAAAAAACCATGCAGGTTCGATATCGTAAGGATGGTTCCCTTTTTAAATCCATGAACCTTCCATTGAGCATTAAGAATGCCATGGTGGCCCGTCTGAAAATTCTTTCAGACCTTGATATCACAGAACGTCGTATTCCCCAGGATGGGCGAATAAAAATGCGCATGGGGCGTAACCGGTCTGTCGATTTTCGTGTTTCAACTCTTCCCACTTTATTTGGTGAATCAGTTGTCATGCGTATTCTTGATAAAAGTTCATTGAACGTAAATTTGACTAAACTCGGATTTGAAGAAGAAACTTTTGACGCCTTGAAGCGTTGTTTAAAACGTCCCCAAGGTCTGTTGCTGGTTACGGGTCCTACTGGGTCAGGTAAAACAGTTACCCTTTATTCAGCCTTGAACTCGCTTAATGCTGAGGATATCAAGATTCTCACAGCTGAAGATCCTGTTGAGTTTAACTTTAAAGGAATTAATCAGGTTAACGTGCACGCAGAGGTCGGAATGACCTTTGCTGCAGCCCTGAAAGCCTTTCTTCGGCAGGATCCTGACATTATCATGGTGGGTGAGATCCGGGATATTGAAACAGCAGAGATCGCCATCAAGGCAGCCATGACCGGGCATCTTGTTTTTTCCACTCTCCATACCAATGACAGTGCGGCAACCATTGGTCGACTGATCGACATAGGTATTCCATCTTTTATGCTGGCTTCTTCCGTCACCATGGTTCTTTCTCAACGACTGGGACGCAGGCTTTGTCAGAAATGTAAAAAACCGGAGCAGCGTGATCCACAGGAACTTCTCAGTATGGGGTTTAATGAGGACGAAGTTGATTATGTGGTGACATATGGTCCTGTGGGATGTCCTGAGTGCAACGGGCTTGGTTACAAAGGCCGAGTTGGTTTTTTTGAATTGATGGAAGTAAACGATGAGGTGTCAAAGGCAATCAGTGCTGAAGTTCCTGAAGATCAATTGCGTAAAGTTGCTGTGCAGGAAGGAATGGTGCCTCTTAGAGATGCAGCACTTAAAAAGGTGCGAGAAGGCATAACCAGTGTGGACGAGGCCCTGCGCAGAACTGTCGCCCATGAAGAGAGTCTTCCTGCGTATCTGGTCAATCCGGATATTGAAAATTATGAAGAAGGGGATGTGATAATTCGGGAAGGCAATACTGATATTGATTTTTTCAAACTATTAAGAGGTGGGCTTTCTGTTGTAAAAGGTGGAAAGAAAATCGCAGAACTTACAGAGCCAGGCGAATATTTTGGTGAAATGGCCGTTTTATCCGGCGATGCCAGAAATGCCTCCATTGTTTCCCTTGGAAGATCTGCAATTAAGCGATATCCGGGTGAAAAGCTTGACGAGATTATATCAAAATATCCTGACGTCTCCCGCCATCTTTTTCAAGCCATGGCAAGTCGTCTCCATAAATCCAATCAAATCATAGTTAAATTAGCTGGTGGAGGGAATCGAAAACCTCCTAAACGCACATGATGTCTTCATCATCATATAGTGGGAAGTGATCAGGCATCGCTCCAGCATTCTGGATGGTTCAAAGCTTGTTGATGATCACGTCATAGACCTTTTCAACGGTAAGCTCCTTCATGCACCTCCAATTATGTTTAGTGCAGGGTTTTCTGGCGTAACAGGGGCTGCAGTCTAATTCTTCCTGAATAACAGTATTATTTTTGCCGTATGGGCCTGTTCTGGTTGGATTTGCCGGACCGAACAGCGCAAAAACTGGAATTCCAAGGGCAGCTGCAATGTGCATTGGGCCTGTATCATTGCAGACGAAAAATTGGCTTTTTCCAATGAGAGTAACCAGCTCCATGAGACCAGTCTTGCCGGCAAGATTGATTGCTTTTCCATTTGCTGCATGAACTGTTTCTTCTGCAATCTCTCTATCTGCATAGCTTGCGATGATGACGGACGGAATTGGAAGCTTTTCTGCCAGCTGTCCAAAACGCTTTGCCGGCCATCGATTGGCCTTTTTTCCTGCAGATGGTGCCAAGATACAAAATTTGTCGGGAAGATCTGCCTGCAGTTCCTGGATGTCAGGAAGAGGTGGAAGAGGATAGCTGATATCTTCAATATCACAGTCAAGAAAGCGGGCAAGTTTCAGGTAACGGTCGATGGCGTGAATCTGGTCTCCACCCAGGATTTTATGGCTGTAAAAAAAAGGACTTCCCTCATCCGAGTCAGAAAATCCCAGCCTGTACGTTGCTCCTGCAGCCCAGCTGATGAGACCGGATCGCAGGAGACCTGAAAGATCCACGGACACATCGAAGTGTTCGTTCCTCAGGCCTTTTCTGAATGTATTGATCTCCTTGCAAGTCTGGCCCATCCGACTCAAATCTTTCCAGCCGTTTTTATCCATAATCCACAGCTTGTTTATGAGTGGATGTCCTTCAAGAAATTTGTGGAGTCCTTTTGCGACAACCCAGTGGATCTCAGCTTCAGGATAGCGTTTAGTTATTGCAGCTAAAAAGGGAAGTGTGTGGACTATATCACCCCAGGCACTTGGTTTAATAATGAGAATTTTAGGATGTTTTGTCGAAAGTGCAATGGAGTTTTTTGTCTTTGTCATGAATATTCTAGTGACAGTTCTGTCTGAAAGCTTTTCTATTTAATATATTTCCAGAAAGTGTATTGGGCATACAGTTTTGCGATTATAAATCCATGCCAACCATCCAGAACGCCTTTTTTTACAATATACAAATTGAAAAAGGTCCAGTAAGGGTTCAACAGGGCTTTCAGCAGATTTTTTTGCGAGGAATGCAGTGATGAATATCGATTTTGTTTTTGAATAAATTCATCTATATCTTCGTATGCATCATGGATCATATGAGATGGAAGGTAACCTGCCTGGCTTTTGAGTTGTACTGATTCATGCACTTCAACTTCATTGAATCTAGCCTTTGTTTTGTTAAACAGTCTGACACTGTAATCAGGATATAATCCGCATGTTTTAATGTATTTTCCAAAGAATTTATTTAATCTTGCCACAAAAAAACCATCATGTTCTGGGTTTTTCAGAATTTTTCTTACTTCATGAGCAAGTTCTGGCGTGATTTCTTCATCACTGTCAAGAACAAAGACCCAGTTGTTCTTTGCCAAATCGATAGCCGCATTTTTTTGTTTGCCAAAGCCCAGCCAGTCCAGGTGTTCAACTCTTACTCCCAGATCTTTAGCGATATCGACTGTCTTATCGTCTGATCCACTATCCAGAACAAGTACTTCATCTGCAAACCTTGCTGATTGGATTGCGTTACCAATAACACGTTCTTCATTTTGAGTAATAATGACAACAGATAGTGGATTGGTAGAGGTGCTCATAGCTGTGTTGAGTGAATGTGTGAATGTCTTAGAGCAATTTTCCTGAACACAATGGTGTTAGAGTTCTTTATACAAAAAGGAACTAAATAGAGAAAAAAGTAACCCGGTTCCATGGACCTGCAAATAGGATTCAGACAACATTATAACTAAGAAAAAAATCGGAAACGCCTGACGGAGCGGGGTGAGGTTGTCCTTTTTTCGGAAAGCCATGGTGAGTTGAGCCACAAAGATTGAAAGAAGGACGGCAAGGCCTATGATCCCAAACTGCGAGGTTATCAGGAGATAATGGTTATGTGGATTGTCAGTAGCCGGCATACTTGGAGAACACACATCGTTAATTTTTTTATATTCGATCGGGAAATCTCCAGTCCCAGTACCCACCAGCCAATGATTTTTTAAGAGCTTAAACGTGTTCTGGTAGAACCACATTCTGCAACCCATGGATGTAATTTGTTTTGTGTGCGAATTCTGAATTTCAGTAATGGCCGTGTTAATACGGTTTCTGAATGTGGGGTTCACATTGAATATCACAGCAAAGAGCAGAGGGATGAAGATCAACCCGAAGATGAGCTTTTTCTTGGAGTGTGCATAAAAATTTTGAAATAGTAATACTCCCAGGAGAACGAAGAACGCGACCTGACCTGTTCGCCCGACTGTTATAAACATGTTGCCGGAAAGAAAAAATAAGAGAATAATTTGCGGCCATAAATAGATCGGTCGGTTTTTTGAGAAAAGCAGATTTTGTAAAATGACATAAATGGCAATTGCCAGCATGGGGTTGTATGTCACGTGGGTGGCACCCAAAGTAGTAAAAGGAGATCCCGGCGGCAGGGTGATAATGTGCAGCCAAACCAGATATGCTTTGGAAGCCTTCAGAGTGATGGCAGCAATAAATGCTATTAAATAGTAATTAATATGCTCTTTTTTTACTATTGTGAGGAATATCGGAAACATGAGGAGTTTCCACTGTTTTTTTAGAATTTGCAGTCCCCATGCCAGGTCTTCACTCCACAGCAGTCCCACAATGTGCAGACCTATATAGAGAAGGACAGCGATTGCTACCGGATTATGGGTAATCTCACCAACTTTCTCTTTTAAGTTGCCGGAAACCAGCCAGGCTGCCAGGAGAAGAACACCCCCGATAGATCCTGCTGCTGTTGAAAGGGGCAGCAAAAAAGCAAAAAGTATGAGGAGTGGCGATGCCGCCATATCAATTTTTTCAGTTATGAGGTTCATGGAGTTTTTTACTATTCCATCATCTATTGATTAATGCTGTTCCTGTAATTATTTTTCATGATAGAATCATTTGTAAGCGATTACGCACATCTAGACCACCCACAGACTGCTTACAGGACTAATGTTATTCCAAGTGGTTGCATACTCTGTGATTGCTTACAATCATTTGTCTTTAGACAATAAACCTGAGAAGAATGCAAGGTGTTCAGTCACAGATTTTTCCAATGTAAAAGCTTCCTGTACTCTTTTTCTGGCCGCGAGTCCCATTGACTCAGCTTTATTCCTGTCCATAATTAATGTCGAAATCTTTTCAGCCAATTCCCTGGCATTGCCAGGAGAAACGACAAAGCCGGTTTGATTATTCACCACCAGTTCTTTACAGCCGCCAGCCGTTGTAACAACAGAGGGGATTGAAAGTGCCATGCCTTCAATGACAGTTTTTGGTAAACCCTCATCTGCCAGTGAAGGCAGAACTATCAGGTTTGATGCTGCAACCAGTTCCGGGACATCGTTGCGGTAACCGGCAACATGAATCCTCTTCTTCATGGGACTGGCTGCTATCAAACTGGTATAGGGCTCCTTGTCAAAGTTTTTTCCGATAAACAGGAAATGAAGCTTGTCATGTTTTGCCAGTAAATGAGAGGCCTCAAGTAAAACTTCAATACCTTTTATCGGGCGGGCATTGGCAACACAGATAGCAACAAAATCGTCGTTGTTTATAGCAAATTCATTTAAATCTGCCATGGGTATCTCATACCAGGCCAAATCATGGCCTTTGTATACCGTGGCTACTTTATCTTTTGCTATCCACACCTGTTTTTGCACAACTTCTTTAACAGCATCGGCAATACATATAATTCCATCCACCCTGGGATGCAGATGCGTCAGGTAGGCACTGGGGTCATAACGGGATAATCCACCCATGGTTCCCCTGTAGGTTACTAGCTTTACGGGTAGGTTGCTACAAGCAAATGCTGCGTTTGGTATGGTTCTCGACGTCATGGCATACACAATATCATAATCACTCTGGACGAGCTCATTACGAATAGTCTTTATGGTCTGCCAGCAGATTTTATGTTTTGGATAGCAATTTATTATCTTTATGCCATGTTTGAGAAAGCGCGGCACATATTCGCTTGCGGCCTGAGTCACAATGGTGACTGTATGCCCTGATTTGGCCATTTGGATAAATATTTCCGCCTCAGGCCGGACACTGTTCCACGAGTCGGCGTAAGAACTTGCAATTAAGATTTTCATGGAGAGCTACTGGAAAAGCATCAGACTTGAAACTGAAGACTATAGAGAGCTTTATACTCACCACCCAGGGCCAGCAGCTTGTCATGTGTCCCTTCTTCGACAATTCTGCCATCTTTAATGACAATAATTCGATCGGCGTTTTTAATGGTGGAAAGGCGGTGGGCGATGACGAACGTTGTACGATTTTTCATCAGATTTTCAAGGGCCTTCTGTACTTCCCGTTCTGATTCCGTATCCAGTGCTGAGGTTGCTTCGTCAAGTATTAAGATGGGTGCATTTTTTAAAAGAGCCCGGGCAATGGAAAGCCTTTGACGTTCTCCGCCTGACAGACGGACTCCGGATTCACCAATGACAGTGTCAAAGCCTTCATGAAGTTGTTCAATGAACTGAAGGGCATAAGCAGCATGGGCAGCATCTCTTATTTCTTTTTCAGACTGTTCCTTGCTGCCATAGGCGATATTATGACTTATAGTGTCGTTAAAAAGGATGGTCTGCTGGGTGACAACAGAAACCTGATCACGAAGTGACTTTAGGTTCACGTCACGGATGTCCATATTGTCAATGAGAATTGAGCCATGCTGAATGTCAAAAAACCTGGGAATAAGATTGGCAAGGGTGGATTTACCGGAGCCACTGGGGCCCACAATTGCCAAAATTTCACCGGCAGGCACAGTGAGATTAATATTTTTTAATATCGGTATATCTTCGTCGTAGTTGAACTGCAGGTCTTTTATCTTGATTTCCTGTTTGAATATTGGCAGATCCGGGGCACCAGGCTTGGAGGTGATTTCAGCCGGGTGATCAAGTAACGTGAATACTCTGATCGCTGCAGCAAACCCCTGTTGAACCGTGGAGTTGATTTTACTGACTCCTTTGATTGGTTCATAAATCATGATAAGTGCTGCTAAAAAAGAAAAAAATGTTCCAGGTGTTGCATTACCGGCGATTACTTCTTTTCCGCCAAACCATATGATCATGGCCATGCCAATGCCGCCTATGATTTCCATGAGAGGGTGCTGAATACTGCGGTATTTTGCATTTTTCATGGTGGCTTTGAAAAGTGCCATCACCTGTGCCGAAAAACGATCAGATTCATATTTTTCCATGGTGAATGCTTTTACAACAGGAGCGCCGGTAATCGACTCATGTATGATGCTTGAGACATCAGCGGTTTCTTCCTGAATCCTGGTACTGACTCTACGAAAAGCTTTGCCGAATTTAACGATGGGAAGCGCTGCTGCAGGGAGAAAGAAAAGAGAGAGCAGGGCCAGTTTCCAGTTCATGGCAAAGATGACCACGAGAAGAAAAATGACCTGAAAAAAATCACGCAACAGGCCCACTACAACTGTGGTTATGGTACCCTGAATGAGGCTGATATCATTGACGATCCGTGAAATGAGTTCTCCAGTTGACGTCTTATGGAAAAAACTGAGTGATTGCATATGAATATGATTAAAGAGCATAATACGCAAAATACGAATAACAGTATGGCCCACTTTTTCAAGAAGATAATAATAGAGACTGTAGAAGAAACCTTTCACTGTAAAAAGAGCGACAAGAGCAAATGGCAGTACTGCAAGATAGAAGGTGTTCTTTTCAAAGAAGATTTTATCCAGCAGGGGTTTGACCATATAAGCCTGAGCAGCACTCAGTCCGGCAACAGCCAAAGCAGCAAACATCGCCATCATAAACTGATATTTATACGGAAGGATAAGGTTATACAGGCGAGTGAGGACAATTTTATTTGACATATATCAGTATAATTAGAAATTAACTAAGAGGATCGTTAAAGACAGAGCCTGGGATTGTTTTGGTTTCAGGGATGAATAGTGATCTACAGTAATGCTGTTATTTTTTCAAGATCAGCGGGGTCATCCACACTGGGTGAATCGTGTTCTGTTACAGTTATCTGTATTTTTTGCCCATTTTCAATGGCTCGTAGCTGCTCAAGCTTTTCGATGTTTTCAAGCACGGAATAAGGAAGGTTGGTATATTCCTGAAGAAATGAATTGGAGTATGCGTATATCCCAATATGCTTATAATATGAAAATTTTTGTTTGTTATCCCTGTTAAATGGGATTCTGGCCCTTGAAAAATAGATGGCAAAATTGTTTACATCAAAGATTACTTTTACATTGTTGGGGCTGTTGATTTCAGCTTCATCTTCCATGCGATGGGCAAGGGTGCCCATTGCGAGTCCTGGCTCTTTTGTAAAAGCCAGTACCAGATCGTCGAGACATTTCGGTGGCAGAAAGGGTTGATCTCCCTGGATGTTGATGATTACATCGTCCATGTCAAGCTTAAGCCTTCTTGCTGCTTCGGCCACCCGATCAGTTCCTGAACTGCATTTTTCTGAAGTCATGATGACATTACCGTCAATTTCCCGGATTGAGTCGTTAATTGCATTGCTGTCAGTAGCCACATAAACAGTGTCAATCAGACCACTTTTTTGCACCTGGTTGTAAACTCGCTGAATCATGGTTTTTCCTTTGATCTCAGTGAGTGCTTTCCCTCGGAATCTGCTTGATTCAAATCGGGAGGGGATAATTGCAGTAACTTTCATATGTCTTCATTGTTGGCGGTGTTATGATTCTTACCTGAATCCGTGACGGCTTTGTGTTCTTTTTTGATTCAACTGATTGAGTTAACCGAATAAAATGTGATCCAATCAGATCCCAAAAAATCAGGATGCATTACCAGCGGACGCTCACGAATTCAGGTCTTAATCTCGTTCAATTTACGGTTTGGCAGCAAATCTACAATATGTTGGCAAGTTTTTCTACTCCCTCCTTGCTTTCCTTTAATATAGTTATCCGCTTTTTGCTGAGTAAGAATTTTGTCAATGGGATTTTGCAGTACATTTGTCAGCAATTCCAGTACTTCTTCCCTGGTATTGCCTTTGAGGACCAGGCCTTCCACAAAGACCTCTTTGCCGGCCCATAAAAAATTTGAAACAGATGGCCCTGTTACCGGGATCACTCCATTCATGAAGGCTTCAATGAAGTTTTGTCCTCCCAGCGGGGCCAGACTTCCACCAACAAAAACCGCATCTGCACGCTGATACGCATTTATCAGTTCACCAAAAACGTCCCAGATCATCACCTGGAAAGAATTGTTTTCCGGACTTGCAGTCTTAAGGCTGCAGCTGATATTTGCGTATGATAGACGTTTTTCCCAATTTTTTACCCGATGGAGATGCCGTGGAAAAATATCAATCCGGATATTCGGAAACATTTTCAGGATTTTTTTGATGACATAAAAAACTGCTTCCTCCTCCTCTTTCCTGATTGATGCAAGAACAAGATTTTTCTTTGTTTTCTGTGTACGTTCACCTATTTGACATTTTTCCATCCTGTCAAATTTTATGTTGGGAACGTAATACGTTGCCGGTTGTTGGAAAAGAGCCTGAAGTCGCGTTTTGTTTTCTTCAGAATTGGCAAGAATTACATTGGGCTTGAGCAATCTCCAGAGAAAGGCAGCCTTTTTGTAACCGTTAAAGCTTTTCTCTGTCATTCTACCATTGACGATGATTATTTTTTTCCCTTTTCGTTTTATTTCAGCCATCAGAGCCGGCCAGATTTCAAGTTCGATGAGTACTAAAATCTCAGGGTCGGCAATTTCCACAGCTTTTTTGACCAATGATGGATTATCGAACACCATATAGGTAATGGATATGTCATGGTTCAGGTTGTGGAGCTCTTTTTTCAGGATCTCCCGTCCCTGGGCAGTGTTGGTGGTGACAAGTATCTTAAACCTCAGATCCTTATCAAAGGACCTGAGAATTTGTCCGGCAATGTAAGCTTCTCCAACAGATGCTGCATGGATCCATAGATCAACTTTGGAAAACCTGATATCCTGCAGCAGCCGTTCAGCAGCACCTTCTTTTAACCTCGGTGAGCGAAGGAGAAGCGGCGTTGCCAGAAACCAGAGCAGTCTATAGAAAATAAAAAGAGCCTGAACAGGGAGGGATTCTTTCATCGAATTAATAATTAATCCAGGTATTCCTTGATTTTGGAAAGTAATGAGGGATAGCTGATTTCAAGCATGCGGGCAGCCTTGCTTTTATTGCCGTTACTGGTTTCAAGGGCTCTCACGATGAGTTTTTTTTCAATGATTTTTTTTGCCTGTTTCAGCGAAAAAGTACCCAGGATTTCATTTATCTGGCTGCCTGAATTGGATTTTCCATGGGACGTACTCAGGTCGCACGGTGAAATCTGATTTGATTCAGTCACAATGGCAGCCCCTTCAAGACAGTTTTTCAGTTCTCTGATATTCCCTTTCCAATCCCTGCCAAGAAGAATCCCCATACTCTCGGAAGAGACTTTGCTAATATTGAGATCCATTTTTTTATTGAGCATGGTAAGAAAATGGGTGCAGAGGTGAGGAATGTCCTCTTTTCTTTCACGGAGGGGTGGGAGGTGTAGAGTGAGTACATTGAGACGATAGAGCAGGTCTTCACGAAATCGGCCCTCCGCTACTTCTTTTTCCATGTCCCTTGCTGTTGCGGTAATGACCCTGGCATTGATCTTCCTGCTTTTGACACTGCCCACCGGTCGTATCTCCTTTTCCTGGAGCACACGCAGTAGTTTGACCTGCAGTCCAAGTGGCAGTTCACCGATTTCATCAAGGAAAAGGGTGCCGGAGTCTGCCTCTTCAAACAATCCTTTCCGGTCATGGTCAGCACCGGTAAATGCACCTTTGACATAACCGAAAAATTCACTTTCAAGAAGATTTTCAGGAATACTGCCGCAGTTTACGGCAATAAACGGTTTGTTTTTTCTGGCCGAGTGTTGATGAATACCTTTGGCGATAAGTTCCTTGCCTGTTCCGGATTCTCCCGTCACAAGGACGGTTGTATCGTATTGTGCGACCTTCTTGGTAAGTTTTAAAAGGGAACGCATTGATTCCGAATGGGCTATTATCTCTTCAAAGTCGTCTGCCCTCTGCAGCTTTTTAACCTTTGCTTTGAGGCGGATATTTTCTTCTTGTAAGTCAAGATGGCTGGCTGCTTTTTCAAGAACCAGTAAAACTTCCTCAGTTTTAAAAGGTTTGGTTATAAAATCATAAGCGCCTGATTTCATGGCCTCCACCGCATTATCAATGGTTGCATAGGCAGACATCATAATGATGTGCGGCTGTGGTCCATCATCTCCCAGGGCGTTTAGAAACTGGAGGCCATCCATTTTAGGCATTTTTAGATCACAGAGAATAAAAGGAAAGGGGGCCTTCTTCTGGATGGCCAGAGCCTGCTCTCCATTTTCTGCCATGGTGACCTGATATCCGGCTTTACTGGTGACCACAGAAAGCATGTGCCGCATGTTTTCTTCATCGTCAATGATCAAAAGACGCCTTTTGTCTGTCATGCCTTATGTCCTTTCTTGGGTTGCGAAGAAAGCGGAAGTGTGATGCTGATGGTTGCCCCATTGTTCGATTGGGATGACATGGTAATGGTGCCGCCAGCAGTTTTAATTATATTGTGTGCAACAGCAAGGCCTAAGCCGGTGCCTTTTCCTACTTCTTTAGTTGTGAAAAATGGATCAAAGACGGCGTCTTCGTATTCAGGCTTAATTCCTATGCCGTTATCCTGTATTGAGATTGAGATATTTTGTCCACACTGTTCACCCAGTTCTGATTTTTGGTTTTCAGTTGTAACAATTATCCTTCCATTCTTTCCATTTGCCACTTCTTCTATACCATCTATGCTGTTAAAAATGCAGTTAAAAAAAACCTGTCGCAGACCGTCACTGTTAATTATAACTTCGCTGTCAGTGGCTGAAAAGTTTGTTTGAAAAGCAATTGGGACTGAAGTTTTTTTGATGCTGACTGTTGAAATCAGATCCTGCAGAAGATTGTGCAGGTCGACTTTTTCAATAGATGCGGCAACAGAGGATCTGGAGAGATCGAGTAGATTTCTAGTGAGATCATTGATACGGCTAAGCTCCTCTGTGGCTCGCTTGCAAAAAGATTTTCTGTCCTCATCGTTTAAGGAAGCGTCTGTGAGCAGATCAACATATCCCTGGATTATGCCAAGGGGGTTGCCGATTTCGTGGGCAAGACCTGCTGAAAGCCTGCCGATTGAAGCAAGTTTTTCAGTGCGCAGCATCTCATCGCGGTTTCTCTGCAATTCATCATTTGCAATTTTCAGGGATTCAACGGTGGAACGGAGCTCCTGTTTGTCATCATCTATTCTTGACAGTAACCTGTTGAGGCTGAGGGAAAGCTGGTTGAATTCTCCCAGGCCATCTCCTGAAAAAAAACTGGTGTCGCTTAATTCTGTACGTGAATCTGCAAGGGAGGCAAGCCGCTTGATGGGCCTGATAACAAGGTGTAACAGGCGAGTAAAACCAATGATCGCAAATATAATTATATTAACCAGCAGGTAGGTGAAAAATATTTTCTGTGCATCATGGATAGAAGCCGAAACCTGATCCAGAGACCGGACCAGAGCAATTGATCCCTGATTCTTCTGGTCGAACTGCAGTGGGATGGCCATCAGTAAATACTGTTTTGTGAGAAAAAAACCATTCCAGGTCATACCGGAATAGAGTGTCTCAAGGTGACCACTGGTAGAAGCATTATTGAGTATATCTGTGAGTGAAAGTCCAGTGGGACAGGAACCGTATGACTGAACAGCTTCAGTACTGCTGTTTTGCCACTGGAGGCACATTGTTTCAGTTCCATTTAAACAGCTAAGTATTTCTTTTGGAGGACCATGGGATGAAACGGTTTTTTCTTCATCTACCAGGGAAGCAGCAACCATGCGGAGGAGAATCTTGCTGTCCAGTGTTTCCTGTTGAATCCCACTGCGCTGCCACAGCATCAGTATGACAAAGCCAAACAGTAACATACTGATAAAAAGCAGAGCCGAGAGGGTAAGCCCCAGTTGAACTTTAAGGGTATGCATGTCAGAGGATGTCCTAAAAAAAAATGCCCTTGGGGTACAGAAGTCAGAAGACAGAGGTCAAAAAGGTCCATTTGTTGCATTGTTTTACTTGTATTTTTTTCTGGGTTTCCTGAATGTTAGCAGAAAAGTAGAGAAAAAAAAAGACTCAAGACTGATCCCGGTGTTTCCTTCCATTGTGATCTTTACCGGAAAAAAAGTTGATCCAGGAAGATGTCTGATCTAAAGACCAGTCCTTTGGTGGGAGAGAATCCAGCTCGTGCATATCGCGACAGTCAGGTTCCGGTCCCCGGTGAAAACTGCGAACCCAGAAACAGAGTCGTTCTTTTGGGTAAATTTCACAGTATCCATTGATGGAACCGCCGCAAGGACCGTTTATCATTTTTTTCGGGCATCCTGATTGGGGGCAGAGGTAGGAGGCTTCTGCAAGGGTACAATCGCCGCACATGCGACAGTGGAACAGAAGCTTTTTGCAAATATGTTCAAAAAGTGTGTACAACCGGTTCACATATTTATTCTTAAGTGCTGTCAGGCTGATTTTCCTGGCCATGGGATAAAGCTTACCTTTATCGTCAAATACCTGGCTGTGCACCATATCGTTAAGACTAAAGAGAAAAGAAAGCTTTTGTTTTCTAGGTTTTCGGGAGCAGTCACTTTTGAGGTACCAGGTGAATGGCTCTGGAAAATGCACTTCCTCCCTCAATTCTTTTCCGTCAAACGTTTCAGCTTTATCCAGAAGAAAGGATATTTTGTCAAAGTCCAGATTGTTTCCACCAAGATGTATCCCAGCGTATCCCATCTCTCGTAAAACCGCGACCATTCCAGCTGCTCGCAGCAATCTGGCCTCCTCTCCTTTGTCTTCACTGCGGCTTTCACTCTCCATGCGCTGCAGGAGATTGTCTGGCAGAATAACTCCTGGGACCTTACCCTGGTTCATGACGCGGGCAACTGCAAGATTTGGCACAAAGACATTGGCAATAACGGGGATTGACAACTGCTGATCTCTTATCAGGTCTATGAGCTCTTCAAATTTGATCATGTCATAGCCAAGCTGACTGATAACAAATCGGGCACCACATTTGACTTTTGTGAGCAGTTTTACATATTGCCAGACCTGCTCGGATTCCAGTGTTTTAAAAGGCGAGACAACACATCCGGCAAAGAAATCCATGCTTGGAAGATCCATGGCCTGACCGGGCGCGCCTTTTTTTACCGTTGAATGGTGCCGTAGCCGATCAATCAGGCTTAACAATTGGGTGGAATCCAGATCAAAGACCGGCATTGCCTGGCCATGATAGCCGTCACGCGGGTAATCCCCTCCAAGAACAAGAAGATTGAGAAGATCGTGGCGGTGACATTCAAACAGCTGGCTTTCAGCCATGTTGCGATTTTTATCTTTTAAGGAAAAGTGAAGAAGCGGCGATATTCCCATGGCCTGGATGTCAAGCCCAAGTGAAGTTGGCGAAAGGGCTGGATGACCGCCGGGATTGTCCGTAATTGAGAAAGCCTTGATTCTGCCATCTTTTTTTGCATCTTCAGCGAACTGCAAAATTTTTTCAAGCCTCTTGCCACCTGATCCGCGGCCGGGAACCAGTTCATAGGTAATGGTGAATTCCTGCATGTTCATGAGGGATTCACGAAAAATGTCAGTGCCTGGTTTTGAGGTCAATAGGATCTCCTGTTTTTTTCCTTGCATGGGTTTGCTCACAATGGATACATTGTATGCATGATTGATAAAAATGAAACTAATAATCTGACCCTTATCAAGGGACTGCTGCGCGAAACCGGCTTAATAGACAGCAAAGAAAGCGATATTCACATCACTGCTCTGTCTGGTGACGGGTCCAGCAGAAAATTCTGGCGGATTGCAGTGGGAAATAAAAGTTTGTGCCTGGCTGTGGCACCGCCTTCTGATGCTGAGAAGGATCTTGCAGAAGCCCATGCCGCAAGATTTATCGGGCTGCACCTCCTGAATCATGGTGTGCGTGTGCCGGAACAGTATGGATGGGACCTGGAATCCGGACTATTGCTTTTTGAAGACCTTGGCGACTGCAAGCTTCATGACTTTGTCGTGAAGGCAAAGGATAAGATAGGTTTCCTGGATAAAATCAGGCCATTATACGGGCAAGTTGTCAAGGGCCTGGCCCATATGCAGATACGGGGCGCAGAGGGCTTTGATGCAGCCTGGTGCTGGGATACGCCCTGTTATGATAAAAAATTGATGCTTGAGCGCGAATCCGGTTATTTTCTTCGTGCATTCTGGAAAGGTTTGCTTGGACGGGAAGAGCCTTCAGGTTTGCAGGAAGAGTTTGTCCTCCTTGCTGAAAAGGCCGCCACAATTCCCGCAGGTTTCTTTCTTCACCGCGATTTTCAGTCCCGCAACATCATGATTCACAGGGAAGAACCCTGTTTTATAGATTTTCAGGGAGGACGCCCAGGACCCCTAGCCTATGATCTGGCCTCTCTTTTAATTGATCCGTATGTGGCACTTTCCGATGAGTTTCAAATTGAATTGCTGGAAACCTATCTAGATGAATTGGAAAGATTGACAGAAGTGGATCGGAGAAAATTTATAGAGGAATATCTTCTCCTGGCTCTGCACAGAAATTTGCAGATTGTTGGTGCTTTTGCCTTTCTTTCAACTGAGCGCAAGAAGGTTTTTTTCAGCCAGTTCATAAAACCGGCTCTTGTTTCTCTGAATAAACTTCTCAATTGTGAGCTTTTTTTAGATATGCGGGTACTTAGAAAAACGGCTTCTCTTGCAGTAAAAGATATTCACCAGAAAGGTGCTTCCTTCTGACTTGATTCTTAGGATTCTGCTCAGGAACAGTATTCAACCCGATTATTCAAATAGCATCGCGATAAATTTTTCTTTCGATAAACTTCCAATTTAATAAAATAGTTACGGATAGAGTGGGTAGCTCAATATTGGACAGGAAATCAAAAAATGAATGAAAACCCAAACTTTTACAGTGTCATAATTGGAACAGAACTCTTGAACGGCAGAAGAAGTGACAGTCATTTCAAGACAGTGAATGACCAACTGGTCTCAAGAGGCTGGGAACACAAGGCAAACTTTGTTATCAAAGATGATCCTCAATTATTGCATGATATTTTTGTACTAATAAAAACTGACAGTCGCAGTGTTATGTTTAGTTTTGGCGGTATTGGTTCCACACCAGATGACTTTACAAGAGAGGTTGCGTCTGCTGCTTTCACAGGGAGTGGCCTTGTGCGACATAAAGAGGCAGAAACAATTATTATTGATCGCATAGGCCAGAGAGCTTTTCCGCATCCGATAAAAATGGCAGATCTACCGGTAGGATCAAAACTGGTACATAATCCCTTTAATAAAATGCCTGGTTTTCAGTTGGATGACAAGTATTTTTTTGTACCGGGTTTTCCAGAAATGGCACATCCTATGATTGTGAATATACTGGATGAGTTTTATCCGGAAAACAACGTCAGATACAGCTGTAATTTTATTGCGGAATGCAGTGAGACAATGCTGATAGATATAATGAATAATATACCGGATTCTCTGAATCTTTCGTGCCTTCCGTCTTTTGAAAACAATACGTTTAAATCAGAGATTTATTTGAGCAATGAGAATCAGGCAACACTGCAGAAATGGTGTGCTTTTTTTAAGGATGAACTTGAGAAAATGGGTGTGTTCTGGAAGGAGATTTGTTGAGTTGTTGTAGATATACAGCCACTCTGACGGAACGCACTCAGATTAATTTTGTTTCCGGAGTAGTTGTTATTACCTATATCCTTTACATATCTTTTTATCTGACCGGCTCTTTCAATCCCGGCGGCAGACCTATCGTTGATTTTGAGCAGTTTGCTGAAAAACTGATGAGAGGAAAATTCGCTAACAAGAGCTATTAGTATAGTAGAGAAAACAAATAGCAATGTTGAGTAATGATCCGGTATAAAGTACTGAAAAAACTCCTGTAGGAGAGGTGTATAACAGCTTTTGCTCTTCATCCCATGGTAATGGGAACAAAAGTATGTGATAAAGGTATGATGACTTATTAGCATGATTATGGCTAGTCATATACTATTCCTATTTACTGCTGGTATCTCGAAGGTGTAGACAAAAACATATTTGTTAATACCGGTGAGCTGCATCTTATCAGGTCAGATGATCGGGAACAGGCAATCGTTGGCAGGGGGCTCACATTTGAGGAAGGTTTGGCTCTGTGGGAAATTGAACCTGAAGATATTGATATAGTGATCTATCCCCATTTTCATACTGATCATTGTGAAAAAATTACAAGTGTACGAATGCCATATTTTATATCCACCAAAAGGAATTCGACCATATTCGGGAGGCACTCATATAAACGTATCTGAAGCCGATTATACAGCGGATTAAAAAGAAGGCCGATATTATTTTATCCCTGCGTGAACCGAAAATTGTCACTTTGGCTTCAATTTCTGAGTAGCAGGAAGTTTTGCAAGTCAGACGTTTGCTGAATGAGTAATATTGGAAAATAAGGGACAGTGAAGTGGTTCTGCAGGGAGTCGCCCCATTAATCAATCGGGGGTGGTCCCTGTTTGACATTTATTGACAACCGACATCAGAACTTGCACTAAGGAGTAACTCGGAGTCTGGATGATACCAACAGTTTATGATATTGCCAAGGTAGCGGGCGTCAGCCTTGCGACGGTAGACCGGGTGTTGAACAACCGCCCTGGTGTGCGGAAAGTAACCTATGACAAGGTGCAACAGGCTATCAAGGAAATCGGATATGTCCGTGATATTTCGGCGGCTAATCTGGCACGGCGCAAAGTTTATCGCTTTGCTTTTTTATTACCCGAAAGCCAAGGGCCGTTTGTTGCAAGCATACGTGACAGCCTGGACACTGTTGAGGCGGCCAAGATTACTGATCGAACCCGAATTTTAGTACATTCGATTCCGATCAATGACCCCCATGCGACAGCCAGAATACTTGACCGGTTTGCACCGGAAGACATTGACGGAGTTGCTGTCATGGCGCAGGAAACACCCCAAGTTCGCGATGCGATGGTTCGATTACGTGATCGAAATATTGCGGTGGTGGCGTTTGTTTCCGGGCAACCGCCTGTGGCACAGGATCACTTTGTCGGTATTGATAACGTAGCTGCCGGGCGTACAGCTGCTATGTTGATGGGACGCTTCTTATGTTGTGACGACGCGAGAGTATTAACGATTTCTCACTCCATGCAGGCCCGCGACAGTCTTGAGCGCAGGCTCGGTTTCGATGCTGTTATGCGTGAGCAATTCCCGGGTGTAGAAGTGCTGCCGACTTTGGAAACCCACGGAGACCCGGTGAGAGTCGGAAAAGTAATAGCTCAAGCCAGGCGAGTATATTTGAATATTTCCGGGGTGTATATGTTTGTGTCTGCCAGCTCCGCTCTTCTTGAATCCCTGCGCAAGGCGGGGCTTTTCTCAAGTACTGTGACAATCGCCCATGAATTAACCTTACATACAAAGCAATCCCTGCTCAAAGGAGAAATTGATGCTGTGATTACACAAAATGTTGGCCATTTGGTACGCAGTGCTCTGCGCGTTCTTCGATCCAAATGTGATGGCTTGAATTTTGACCCGTCTCAGGAAAAAATTCGTATCGAAATTGTAACGCGCGAAAATATTCACTGACCATTACTTGCTGCTTGGGAATAGTCTGGAACATTCTGTTTTAATAACACATATTATGTATATCACGTCATGGATTCTTTCAGTTTCTCTGGAGAATGGTTAAAAAAGATTTAAAAAACCTTTGCTTGAGGTACGCACCTCATGTAGTATTGCCAATATTCTAGGCCGTTTCTTTGTGATGCGGTGGTTAAGAAAATTTCACCCGGAGGAAGAATATGAAACTGACAAATTTACTTGCGTTGACAGCCATTGCGCTGACAGGTGTTTCAAGCTCTTCAGCGGTTGCTGAAGACCTGACCCTTTGTTGGGCTTCTTGGGATCCTGCTAATGCGTTGGTTGAGCTGAGTAAGGATTATGAAGCTAAAAGTGGTAACACGATGCATTTTGAATTCGTGCCCTGGCCAAACTTCGCAGACCGGATGCTGAACGAACTGAATTCGGGTGGCAAATTATGTGATTTGCTGATTGGCGATAGCCAATGGGTTGGCGGTGCCGCAGAAAATGGTCAATATATAAAACTTAACGACTTCTTTGAAAAAGAAGGTATAAGCATGGACGATTTCATTCCGGCTACTGTGGTCGGGTATGCCGAATGGCCCAAGAACACGCCGAATTACTGGGCATTGCCAGCTTATGCTGATGTGGTGGGTTGGACTTATCGCAAGGACTGGTTTAGCCGACCGGAACTGCAAAAGGAATTTAAGGCAAAATATGGTTATGATCTTGGTGTTCCGTCCAGTCTGGCGCACCTGAAAGATATTGCGCAGTTTTTCCAGAACCGCAAGATCGATGGAAAAACAGTATATGGTGCTGCGATTTACACTGAACGAGGTTCGGAAGGTATCACCATGGGTGTGACTAATGTGCTTTACAACTACGGTTTTGAATACCAGAATCCCAAAAAACCATATGATATGTCAGGCTTTGTGAATTCAGCCGGAGCAGTGAAAGGGCTTGAGTATTATAAAGATCTGTATAATACCGGGACCCCTCCAGGTTCTTCTGACTGGTATATGTCTGAAGATATCGACGCTTATAAATCCGGACAGGTTGCCATGCAAATGAACTTTGCCTTTGTATGGCCTGGCATGAATGCGGATTCAAATGTCGGTGGTGATCGTACCGGTTATTTTGCCAATCCTCCCGGGCCAGCTGGACAATTTGCCCAGCTGGGTGGTCAGGGAATCTCTGTGGTCGCCAATACTGAACACAAGGATGCAGCTCTTGCTTATATCAAGTGGTTCGCCCAACCGGAAATTCAGAAACGCTGGACAGCAATGGGTGGAGCTTCCGCGCTACGCGCTGTTGTAGAAGATCCTGCCTTCCCGGACAAACAGCCATACAATCGGGCTTTTCTCGATTCGATGGCGATTGTTAAAGACTTTTGGGCCGAGCCATCCTATGCCGAATTGCTGCTGGCGATGCAGGATCGCGTACATAAATACGTGATTGCGGGTCAGGGAACTGCCCAGGAGGCACTTGACGGCTTGCTCAAGGATTGGATCCAGACGTTCGAGGATGAAGGTAAACTCTAAGCCGTTTTTCTGCGCCGGCCCCTGCGAGTAGGGGCTGGCCGTTTCGGAATTTTCTTTGTCTAAAGCCTGAAAGGATAAGCCATGTCTTCTTCGCCGATGGAGTGTGCAGCCAAAGTCACGCCGAGGCCTCTTGCCAACAGTATCAGGGGGTTGTCGGATCGTGGTATTGCCTGGTTATTTGTGGCTCCGACGATTTTTCTACTGCTCGCTATCAATATTTTTCCGTTGATCTGGACGATTTACCTGAGCTTCACAAATTTCCGCGCCAACCGGATTGGTCGAGAGGTCAAATTTATCGGGCTGCGGAACTATGAGCGTATTCTGTCAGATCCTGATATCTGGCAAACCATGCAGGCCACTGCACATTTTCTGCTTTGGACACTGTTTTTTCAGGTGCTTATAGGATTTACCCTGGCTTGGCTTATCAACCGGAAGTTCAAGGGTAACGATATGTGGACCACGATCATTGTTCTGCCAATGATGCTTTCGCCAGCTGTCGTGGGTAATTTCTGGAAATTTTTGTATCATCCACAAACCGGCTTATTCAACTACGTTGTTCAATTTTTCACTGGTGTTGACTCGTCGAGTTTTTCGATGATCGGTGATGTGTCTCTGGCTCCCTGGGCAATTGTGATTGTTGATACATGGATGTGGACGCCGTTTGTGATGCTTATCTGTCTTGCCGGGTTGCGCTCGATTCCCGACTATCTGTACGAGGCGGCGTCGGTGGACCGGGCCAGCAAGTGGCGGCAATTCTGGACAATCACTATCCCGATGGTACTGCCATTCCTGATGTTGGCGGTATTGTTTCGGGGCATTGAGAACTTCAAAATGTTTGATCTGGTGGTGCAACTGACAGGTGGAGGCCCTGGCTCCATCACCGAGTTGACATCCATTAACCTCAAGCGTGAAGCCTTTGAAAAATGGCGAACTGGCTATGCCTCAGCCTATGCGGTGATTTTGTTCGTGACCGTGTTTGGCCTGGCTTCGATCTATGTCAAGGCTTTGAATAAGGTGAAAGAAAGATGAGCAATTTTTCCGTAACCACTCCGTCCAAACGTCAAAAGTGGGTCGCAGGCATATTGGTTACGCTTTATGCGCTGATAACACTCATGCCGTTAGTATGGATCATAATGACCGGGTTTAAATCTTCAGCAGATTCGATAGCCTATCCACCCAAAGTTATATTTTCGCCCAGCCTGGAAGGATACGTGAATCTTTTCACTTCCCAAACCCGGCTGACTTCAGAACAGGTTGCAACGACACCTCCGCCTGCAACGTGGTATGACAAGCTGGTACGTAGCCATCAAATGGTCATTGTGGGGCCATCGAGGTTTGGTCAACGGTTTCTGAATTCAGTGATAATCGGCTTTGGTTCAACTTTCCTTTCGGTGTCTCTCGGAACGCTAGCAGCATATGCGTTTTCGCGCTTCAAGGTACCGATCAAGGAAGACTTGTTGTTTTTCATCCTTTCCACAAGGATGATGCCGCCAATTGCTGCGGCAATACCGATTTTTCTGATGTTCCGTGAATTGGGGCTGTCTGATACTAAGCTGGGTATGATTCTGCTTTATACAGGAGTCAATCTTAGTCTTGCGGTTTGGTTGCTCAAGGGATTCATTGATGAAATTCCATTTGAATATGAAGAAGCAGCATTGATTGATGGCTACACACGTTTTCAGGCATTTTATAAGGTGGTATTGCCGCAGGCTGCCACCGGAATTGCATCGACTGCTATTTTCTGTCTGATTTTTGCCTGGAACGAATATGCCTTTGCGGTTTTGCTGACCAGCGGTAATGCACAGACTGCGCCTCCCTTCATTCCTACGATCATAGGTTTTGGTGGATTGGATTGGCCGGCCGTGGCCGCAGGCACTACGATTTTTCTGTTACCGATTATGATTTTCACCATTCTATTGCGTAAACACTTACTGCGTGGAATTACATTTGGAGCTGTGCGCAAATGATGACTTTTTTTTCCGGGCTTTTTCGCCTGCGCCGTGGTCCGTGGGAAATGCTGGCAACAATTCTGATCGCGCTTGGTGTGGTGATGCTGATGCAACCGTTTTTCCTCTTGGCCTACACTTATTCTTTTATTGTTACGCTGGTTGGTACGGTGATGTTCATTATCGTCAGCCACTTTCCGGAGTGAACCATGGCTGAAATAGTAATTGACAACCTGCGAAAAGATTATGGTGATTTCACTGCCGTGGAAGCATCATCTTTCAAGGTCTGTGATGGCGAATTTTTTATGCTGCTTGGGCCGTCCGGCTGTGGCAAAACCACCACGATGCGGATGATAGCCGGGCTGGAGATGCCCACTTCCGGAAAAATCTATATTGACGGAGAAGATGTCTCGGGTAAGCCTGCTGCAGATCGCGATATTGCCTTTGTGTTTCAAATGTTCGCCCTGTATCCGCACCTGAATGTGCGCAATAACATCATTTATCCGTTGAAAAGTGAAGGCATGCCACGTGCTCAGATCAATAAAAAGCTGGCTGAGGTCAGTAAAATTCTGGGAATTGAGGATATTTTGAAGCGCCCTGTTGGGGGCCTGTCCGGTGGCGATCGACAACGGGTTGCACTTGGGCGTGCTATTGTTCGTGACCCTAAAGCCTTTCTGATGGATGAACCGCTGGGCGCATTAGATGTGGAGTTTCGTGAGCGTATGGCAGAAGAACTGCGTGCGCTACATGATCGTATGAATGCCACTACGATTTATGTGACCCATGATCAGCTGGAAGCAATGCAGATGGGTGACAAAATTGTGGTGATGAATCACGGCGTAATTGAACAATTTGGTGCTCCACAGATTATTTATGACAAACCGGCCACCATGTTCGTAGCTAATTTTATTGGTTCACCGTCAATGAACTTTTTACGATTTGCAGGTAAAGTTTCTCCAAATGATACCAGTGTGTTGCTTGGAGAACACACCGTTGACGTCCCTCGACAATTAGCTGCCCATGAGGGAGGTCTTGTACTGGGGATTCGTCCGGAACACATCATTCTCAGTGATGACGGTGCCTATCGGGCTGAAGTGCTGGCAAGCGAATATCTGGGTACTAACCAGATTATCACTCTCAACACGGCCCACGGTCAGATTAAGGCCAGGATCAGGGCGGACAAGACTGTAACCACCGGTGCAAACGTAGGGCTGAAATTTAACTCCGCCCAGATTACCCTGTTTGAAGAACAGAGTGAAAAGGCCATATTATCAGAGCTGAATGAGGGGGTACTGGAAGATGGCTGAAGTTGTTCTTGAAAACTTATCAAAATCTTTTGGGGATACGGTCGGTGTCGAAGATATCAGCATGAGGATTCCTGACGGGGCTTTTGTTGTTATCTTAGGACCTACAGGAGCGGGTAAAACTACCACTCTACGGCTGATAGCAGGGCTGGAAGCGCCTGATCAAGGTGATATTTTCATCAATGGCCAATCGGTACTTGCCCTTAACCCGGCACAACGCGATGTGACCGTGGTGTTTCAGCAATATTCGCTGTACCCGCATTTGAGTGTGCGCGAAAATCTTGCTTTTCCCCTGCGATCTCCTTTGCTGAAAACACCACAAGAAGAAATTGACCGTAAAATCAAGGAAGTGGCCGAAGTACTGCATATTGAGCATAAACTTGATAATAAGGCGGTTGAACTCTCAGGTGGTGAAATGCAGCGTGTAGCGATCGGTCGCGCTTTGGTACGGGAGCCGAATATCTATCTCATGGATGAGCCTCTGTCTTCGCTTGATGCTAAGTTGCGAGCTGAATTACGGATAGAGTTGAAGCGTATTCACCAAAGTCTCGGAGCAACATTGCTCTATGTTACCCATGATCAGATCGAAGCGATGAGTATGGCGACTCATATCGGCGTGTTGCAGAATGGCAAACTGGTACAATTTGGATCCCCTCGTGAAATTTATAACAATCCGGTCAGCCAATATGTGGCCGAGCGCCTCGGCTCACCTCGTATAAACGTATTGCCTGCTGATCTGTTTGGTAACGCACCTAAAGGAGCCAAAACTATTGGTCTGCGAACCGAGCATATCGTGCTGGGCAGGGGTGTCAAAGGACGTGTCAATCGGGTTGAACATCTGGGCGATCATACACGCCTGCATATGTCCCTGGCCGGAAATGATTTGATTGTTGTGATGGACCCGCATAATCCGGTCAGTCGTGGTGATACTCTTGCGATTTCTCCTGAGAATCCAATTTATTTTGATGCCAATGGCATTCGTGTTTTATAAGGAGCTGCTCATGTCACAATTTATGAATAACCGTGAAGATCTGGTCAACGAAGCCATCGACGGCGTGTTGGTAACCTCAGACGGTAAGCTTGCAAGGCTTGATGGATATCCGCATATTCGTGTCGTGTATCGCACAGATTGGGATAAATCAAAAGTAGCGTTGGTTTCGGGGGGCGGAGCAGGGCATGAACCTGCGCATGTTGGATTTGTTGGTCAAGGAATGCTGACTGCAGCGGTAGCGGGTGACGTATTTGCTTCGCCTTCGGTGGATGCGGTGCTGGCTGGAATAATGGCGGTAACCGGTCCAGCAGGCTGTCTGTTAATTGTGAAAAATTACACGGGTGATCGATTAAATTTTGGTCTTGCTGCCGAGCGTGCACGGGCTTTTGGCCTGAAAATTGAGATGGTGATCGTGGATGATGACGTTGCATTACCGGATCTGCCGCAGGCGCGTGGCGTTGCCGGTACATTGTTTGTCCACAAAATTGCCGGTGCGCTTGCCGCAGAAGGTGCTTCTCTTGAAGCCGTGGCAGATGCGGCGCGTGAAGTCATTGACAAGGTGGTGTCGATTGGCATGTCGCTGGACACTTGTACCGTTCCCGGTTCGCCCAAGGAAGATAGAGTCAAACCGGGTATGGCCGAACTGGGTCTTGGAATTCATGGTGAGGCCGGTGTTGAGCAGGTTGCCTTCAGCAGCGCCAAAGAGGCTATCGACCGTGTGGTAGAGCGGTTAGGCCACCATATTGGCAGCGGGCCACATGTGGTTCTGCTTAATAATCTGGGGGCAACAACAGCTCTTGAAATGTCGGTGCTGGCGCGTGAACTAACACTATCATCTCTAAAGGATCGATTGCAATGGATGGTCGGACCGGCCGCGATGATGACGTCACTCAATATGCACGGGTTCTCGGTCTCGTTGCTTCCAGTTACAAAACTAAATAAGGAAGCTTTAGTGGCTCCTGTTGGGCCTGCTGCCTGGCCGGGCGTTCATCCAGTGGGTTCTGTGGTTACGACAATGTTGCCCGATGGTCTTAGCCCGATTCGTCCAACTCCTTCGCAACATGATGATCACGCGTTATTTCTGACGAGATGTTGTGATATTCTAATTGGGCTTGAGTCTGAATTAAACGCGCTTGACGCCAAATCAGGAGATGGTGACACTGGTTCAACCCTTGCGGCGGCTGCGCGAGCGCTCAAAGACTCACTTGATCGCCTGCCCCTCGCAGACCTGACTCAGCTGTACCGTGCCATTGGGCTGGAATTGAGCCAGACAATGGGAGGCTCCTCCGGGGTATTGTTGGCAATATTTTTTGCAGCAACCGGTGATGCCTCCGCTAGTGGCAACGATATGATCGGGGCGCTTAAGGCAGGGCTTAGTCGAGTGAGTGAAATTGGCGGGGCCAACCCCGGGGATCGCACTATGATTGACGCGCTTTGGCCTGCGCTTGAGGCTCTCCCAGGGGGGATGGATTCGGCAGCAAAAGCCGCACGCAAAGGAGCAGATAACACCGCGAACATTACCAAGGCACGTGCCGGGCGAGCCAGTTACCTTTCGGCTGATCAGCTTTTAGGGCACAATGATCCAGGGGCAGAGGCCATTGCACAACTATTCGAACAACTGGTTATTGGCTAAAAAGGTTAAGGCGAGGCGCTGATAAGTAGTCATCCTCTATGGGCTTTAAGAAAATGGCAATCCGGCCAAGTGTTGTCAGATTCCGTGCAGTTATGCAACCCTTTCTATGTTAGCCTTGTATGCATCTCGGTAACAAAGGACTCAAAGAAAGATATGCACGGTCCTGTTCGACAGTGGTTTTCCCAAAACATCAAATAATTGTATAGTGTGGTTTTGTATTAAGGAAAGGGCTTTTCCTAAAGTTACTGATCAACCTGACAACTCTCCTGCATACGATCAGGAAACTAAAAAAGGGTTTAGCCAGTTTATTGTTACTGGCTAAACCCTTTTGTTACTGGTACACCCGGAGGGATTCGAACCCCCGACACCCGGATTCGAAGTCCGGTGCTCTATCCAGCTGAGCTACGAGTGCATTTTAAAATGGTGTCAGGAGCTGCATCTTTGCCCGTTTGCTCCTGTCCGTATAGGTTTGCTATTGCGGGCAGGAGCAAACAGACAAACCTGCAGCTCCTGACACCATTTAAAAGATTACCTGAAAAAAATATTCTTAAGGTGCATTAAAACAATAGTAAGTGGGTGGAGAAAATAGCCCACAAGCTTTGCCTTGTCAATTGCTATCAAAAAAAAGCTGTTGATCAGCCGCCGCAGGTTATCCGGATGGTTTCCGCTTTTTCGCTGATTCCTTTTTTCAGGACTTCATGGTTATAGGCGGCTATCACATCGCGGCGTTTAAGCATTCCCACCACCCATTTGTTCTCAAGATCCTCCACCACCGGAATTTCCTCAATTCCTTTGACATCAAAGAGCTGCATGGCAGTGTACAAAGAATCATCAGGAGTAAGCATTATTACGTCACGGCTGCAGATTCCACCCACCAGGTAGCAGACACGCTCTTCCTCTGCTCTGTGGAGAATATTTTTGACATCCTGCATGGATATGATGCCAGTCATTCTGCCCGAGTCATCCACAACCGGAAAATAAAAGCTGTTCTTGGCCATTCGGAAAATTTCCAGCAGGTGGTTGATGTTTGCACGTTCAGAAATGAAATCAACATCTTCCGTAAGGGCTTTGCCGACACGGGTTGATTTCATGATGGCTGCTTCACGTCCTTCGTGGATATCAATACCTTCTCTGCTGAAATCAACGGTGTCAATGGAATCATGCTTGAATTTTGAGGCAACGATGGTTCCTATGATGGAGGTGAGCATAATGGGGATGATAATCATATAGTTGCCTGTCATCTCAAAAAGAAGGAAGATGGCAGTCATTGGCGCATGGGTGGATGCGGCAAGAAAAGCACCAATACCCACAGTGGCATAGGCGCCGGGATCTGCAGTGAGTGTCGGGAGCAGGTTGTTCACAACATGGCCAAAACATCCTCCTATCATTGCACCGATAAAAAGAGCCGGAGCAAAAACACCACCTGCACCGCCAGAACCAAGGGTTACAGCGGTTGCGATAATTTTTAGAAAGATAAGGGCCAGGAGGATGAGCATGGCACCCTCTCCATTTAGGACAGTTTCAATAAATTCATAACCATCGCCCATGATCTGCGGATAAAAAATCGCAATACAGCCAATGATAAAAGCGCCGGAAATGGGTTTTAGCTGCGGGTGAATGGGGATCGCTTCATATTTATCACGAACCCAGTAAAAGATATGGATATGACAGACTGCAATGAGACCAACAATGAGTGCCATCAGGCTGTAGAGCGGGATCTCCACAAAAGCATTGACCATTTCGTAATGGGGGATTGGAAAAGCTGGTGTTTCACCATAATAGGCTCTGGTGACCACGGTTGACAGGGCTGAGGCAATAACCAGTGCGCCAAAGGATGTGATCTCAAAGGTCCCCAGAAGAACAATTTCCGAGGCAAAGAAAATTCCGGCAAGGGGAGCATTAAACATGCCGGCAATACCGCCTGCAGCTCCTGCCGCAATGTATACTTTCATCCTGCTGCCGGAAACTCTGAAGAATTGCCCGACCTGGGAGCCTGCAGCTCCGCCAATGGCGGCAATGGGCCCTTCCACACCCGCCGAGTTGCCGCTGCCGATGGTGAGAGCTGTAGAAACAATTTTCAAGGCAATGGTTCTGCCCTTGATGTATCCACCTTCCAGGTTAACCTTGCGCAGAAATTTAGTAAAAGCATAACCATTTACTTCTCCGGGAAACAGGAGTGAAAGCGGCACAAGCAAGACCATGCCAAACATTGGAATAATGGGAAGGAGGAGAAGGTGCCATCCACCCTGATCAATGCTCAGCAGTTCCTTGCCGCCATGAAGGAGGAAGATATCCACCCAATGCACTATAGTACGGAATATAATATTGCATAAACCGGCCATAAGCCCAATAACAGAGGCGATGATCATCATGCCGGTGTTTTCACCGGGCATAAATTTTTGTAAATTTCTTTTCATTGTTTTTCCGGTATCCTACAGCCGACACTTGCAGCCTGTTTAAGGAAAAAGTCATCAGTCATCCCGGCAATATAATCACAAACCATGGCAGCCGGTGAATGGGTTGCCAGATAGCTTGAATCCATATCGGTCATGATATCAACATGTTCAGTTGCATGGCCATTGGCAAGCTGCTGCAGGTAGTGATCAAAAAGTGTCTCGTAGCAATTTCGGATAAGAGGCAGATTCGTTTTTGTTTTGGGGTGCAGATAAATGTTTGTATAGTTAAATTCTTTCAGTTCTTTCAGTTGATCGGCAAGCTCAGCGGAAAAACCGATATAACCCTTGCCTTCTTCTTTGTTTGAGGGGGTAGAACTGTTTGCGATGAGATCGGTGACCAGAGTGTAAACGATTTCACCGTTTGTTTGACCAATCTTTTCCTGGCATGACAGTGGAATATCACTGCGTTGAATAAGCCCCAGCAAAATGGCATCTTCAATATCTCTACCAATATAGGCAACAGTGTCAGCCATACGGACCACACAGCCCTCCAGGCTCATTGGTGCCAGCTTGCATTTCGGGTCGTCTTTTTTCTGTTCCAGTTCCTGGTTAAGAGTGGCAAAGCTTTTGCCCGGGTTGGGGGAAATTTGGTTTGCATGAATTTCTCCGTCATGGCAGAGAATGCCGTCAAGGGTCTGCAGGCTGAGATTCCACCCACGTCCTTTTCGTTCCAGGTGATCAAGAAAACGAACTGACTGGATATTATGCTGAAATGGTGGCAAATCATGCGAAGCACAGAGATCAGCAAGGAAGCTTTCTCCATCGTGGCCAAACGGCGCATGCCCAATGTCGTGGCCTAGGGCAATGGCTTCAATTAAGTCTTCGTTAAGACTGAGAAAACGGCCAATGGTTCGGGCAATTCTTGAGACCAGCTGTACATGGAGAACTCTATGGGTGATATGATCATTTGATACAAGGCAGAACACTTGAGTTTTATCTATATAACGGGTGTAGGCCCTTGAGTGGATGATGCGATCCGCATCAAGACTGAAGGCCTGCCTGTATCCACTGCGTTCTTCCTCCTGCCTGCGGACAGCCTGAGTACTGCGTGTGGCGGCATAAGAAAGTCTTTCGTCTTCTATCCTATTTAAATTGTTAAGGATAGGCAGCAGCTGGGTATGTGATGGAGTCTCTGGCATAGTCGCTATGTCAACGTAATTACTGATTTTAGAAATTTTTCCCAAAAGAATTTATTATACCAGACAATGCAGAAATAGCACGTTTTGACACATTAGTTCTGTGAAAAAGTAATGTCAGCTGAATTGAGCCAGGAAAGAAAAGATGGTTTTCTTTCCAAAAGAGTATGTTAGAATTACAGGTTTTAGGTATTTTGGAAGAGCAATTCTTATTAAATGGAGGAATGACGTGAAAGTCTCAATTGAATATTGCACTAAGTGAAATTATAAACCTCGTGCTTCCAGTTTGGAAGAAGAGTTAAAAAATGAGTTTGATGCTGATGTGGAGTTGATTGCTTCATCAGGCGGAGTTTATGAAGTTGTAGTTGATGGAAAGAATATATTTTCCAAGAAAGCATTGAGCCGTTTCCCCGATGACGGAGAAATTGTCAAACTGATAAATGGGTGAGGGGTGTCACTGGAAAGTATTATTTTTCCAGTGACTGCAGATTACAGGAAGAGATACACTCATCGCAGCTGTTCCTGGTCTTGCCATGTTTGTAGTACTCTGCAAAGCCCTGGAGCAGATCATCCCCGCCTCTCGGGCAGGCTTGCAGAAAGTCAATGAAGGAGATCATACGGGAGATGACCTCAGGTGGGGCTGAATGTTCCACTTTACATGCGCCTTCTTCTGCTATTTTGCCGTCAATGGCCAGTACTTCAATGAAAAAACGTTTTAATGCATCATGGCGGAAGATGACATCTTCTGCTGTTGTCTTACCCCTGGCGGTGAGAGTGATTGGCTCATAGGGCGCATAGTTGATGAGGCCTTTTCTGGCAAGGGTGCGAAGTGCCTCAGTAACTGATGCTCTACTCACATCAAGGCGGGTTGCTATATCTTTACTTCTGGCAACCTGCTTTTTAGTGATGATATGATATATTGCCTCAATGTAATCTTCCAGGCTTGCACTGAGGATAACCGTTTGGTTGGACATGCGAGTTTATCTCATGGATTATAAGAATAAATAGATAGTTGTTAAAATACCTTTGTTTGCCTGCGGCGTCAAGTTTGTAAACGAATGAAATGTGTAAATGTCTGAAAAAACAGTGATAAATGCTCTGTGAACTGAAAATTGCAAATCTTGCCCTGATTGAGAGTCTCCATCTGGATCTCTGTCAGAATGACAGGAATGGTCTGGTTGTGATGACCGGAGAGACTGGTGCAGGAAAATCAATCATGCTTCGGGCCATACACCTTCTTACTGGCGGTAGAGCGTCATCTGACTGGATTCGTAATGGAGAGGAAAGCTGCATTGTGGAGGCCCTGTTTGAGGTTTCTTCGGAAAATTCTTTACTACAGAATCTGTTTGCAAAACAGGGAATAGATGGTGATGAAGGTCTTGTTTTAAAGCGGGTGGTAAGCAGGAAGGGCAGAAGCCGCATGTATATTAACGGTTCTCCAGCCACTGTGAAAATGGCTGCAGAACTCACAGTGAATTTATTGAATGTTGCAAGCCAGCACGATCACCAGCAGCTGCTGCAACCCCATTTTCATTTGGATTTTCTGGATACCATGGGTGAAACATGGCCTCTGAGACAACAGTTTGGAGAGCTTTTTTTATCCTGGCAGGAGAAACGTGAAGCTTTAAATCAACTACAGAAACAGGAACAGGAAAAAGAGCAACGCAAGGATTTTCTCGCCTACCAGCTAAAAGAGATACAGGACATCGATCCTGTTCCAGGAGAAGACGAAGCCCTTGGTGAAGAAAAGAAAAGGTTGAAAAGTGCTGATGCACTGATTGCCATCTCCAGGAAATCACATGGACTTCTAGCTAATTCTTTGCTTAATGGTTTGACCCAGATCCGACTGGATATGGAGCAGGTGGCTGAGCTTGATGCAGGTGCGGAGGAGTTGGCTTCAGAACTTGCTGAATACAGTTATCAGGCAGAAGATCTTGTTGTAAAACTTCGAGAATATCGTGACTCTCTAAATAACGATCCTTTTCGGCTTGAAGCAGTAAATGAAAGACTGAATGAGCTGCAGGGGCTGAAAAGAAAATATGGAAATAGCCTTGAAGCTGTTATTGAATTTTCAAGAGAAGCTGAATTCGAACTGCAGCAGATTGAAAATCTCGACAAGGCTGTAATTGAATGTGAAACTGAAGTGCTTGCACTTGAAAAAGATCTCTGTTCACTGGCTGCTACTTTGTCAGATCAAAGAAAAAAGACAGCTGCAAGGTTTGGAAAATCCATGAAAAAAGAGTTGGCATCTTTGGCTTTTAATCAGTCGGGGCTTGAAGTACGGTTTCAGGAGCATGAAGAGAGTGTAGATGACCTGAGGCAGAGTGGATGGGACAGGGTTGAGTTTTTCTTTTCGGCAAATCCGGGAGAACCCACGCGGCCTCTTGCAAAAGTGGCATCAGGTGGTGAACTTTCCCGTCTGATGCTTGCCTTTAAATGTCTGCTTGCCAGAAAAGACATGGTGGAAACAGTTATTTTTGATGAAGTTGATGCCGGAATCGGCGGCGAGGCAGCAGAGGCCGTGGCCAGGAAAATTCAGGAGCTCTCCTCTCATCATCAGGTATTTTGTATCACACATCTTCCGCAGATTGCAGCTCGTGGTACTACTCATTTCCTTGTAGAAAAGGGCGTGGAAGAAGGACGAACCCAATCGGAGATCAATCTGCTCAGGGCGGATCAGCGAATTGATGAGGTGGGAAGAATGCTGGCAGGTGAGTCGGTTACTGAGCAGACAAGGGCCTGGGCAAAAGAGCTGTTGAGCAAGGGAAGAGGGCAGGGATGAGTGAGATAACAGCACTTGCTCTTTTTTCAGGCGGTCTGGACTCCATACTTGCTGCCAGACTTGTTGCATCTTTAGGTGTGCGGGTTCTTGCGGTGAAGTTTGTAACCCCTTTTTTTGATTATGAATTACTTGATGACCCTGAAAAATATAAACAGGAAATTATGGAGAAGTATGGAATTGAAGTAATTCTCCATGATCTGAGCCATAACTATCTTGACCTGCTCCATAATCCTTCACACGGATTTGGTAAAAATTTTAACCCGTGTATAGATTGTAAAATTCTTATGTTTTCCAGGGCAAAAGAAATGATGGCACAGTATGGCGCGTCATTTCTCATAAGCGGAGAAGTCCTTGGTCAGCGGCCCATGTCCCAGCGCCGTGATACCCTGCGGGTAATAGAGCGGGATTCCTTTAATGACGGACTCCTGCTCCGGCCTCTCTCAGCAAAACTGATGGATGCGACAAAAGCGGAAACAGAGGGCTGGATTGACCGTGAGAAGCTGCTTAATTTCAGTGGACGTGGACGATCCCGGCAGATAAAACTGGCAAAAGATTATGGCATTACAGATTTCCCTGCACCTGCCGGCGGCTGTATCCTTGCCGATCCTATCCTCAGCACCAGGATAGAAAAGATTTACAAAGGCGAGTTTGTCATCAAGGCCGAGGAGATCACAGTAACTGATATTCGTCTTCTGCTTATTGGCAGGCAGTTTATTTTACCTGATGGAGGATGGTTAATTCTTGGTCGAAAAGAACAGGAAAATATAAAGATTGAATCTCTGGCACAGGAAGATGATATCCTCCTCCATATGCCGGAGCGACCTGGACCCACAGCGTTATTACGCGGATTAAAAGAATATTTTTCTGAAACTGCAATGGATACCAGGGTGCTGCAGGACGCAGCGGGTCTTGTTGTTCGTTATGGAAAAAAAGTGAAAGACATTGATAAAAGTGCTGAGGTTGAAATTTGCAAAAAAGGTGAAACCTGGAAAATTTCGGCTCAACCATTGAGTGACAGGATCTTTCGTTCCTGGATGTTTAATGGTGTAAAGTAAAGCATGGCTCGTAGCACTTATCTTGCATAACTATAATATATCTGGTAATCGTCAACCGCCGGATAGCAGCTGTATATGTCAATTCAGGATGGAATGGTCATATGGCTGTTTTTTAGTGATTATGTTGAATTTTATATAAACAGACGAAGGATTAAAACACGTGAAAACAGCTTTTATTACCGGTGTGACGGGACAAGATGGTGCCTATCTGGCAGAATTTCTTCTGGGTAAAGGTTATGATGTCCATGGCCTGAAAAGAAGAGCGTCCTCTTTTAATACTGACAGAGTTGACCATCTCTACCAGGATCCACATGAGAAAAATGTAAGATTTACCCTGCATTATGGGGATCTCACGGATTCCACCAATTTGATTCGGATAATTCAGGAAATACAACCGGATGAAATTTATAATCTTGCAGCTCAAAGCCATGTGGCAGTGTCTTTTGAAACACCTGAATATACCGCAAATTCTGACGCCCTGGGAACTTTACGTCTGCTTGAAGCCATTCGTATTCTAGGGTTGGAACAAAAAACAAAATTTTACCAGGCTTCCACTTCTGAGCTTTTTGGAAAAGTCAAAGAAACTCCACAAACAGAAGAGACACCATTTTATCCGCGTTCTCCATATGCCTGTGCAAAATTATATTCCTACTGGATATGTGTGAATTACAGGGAAGCGTATAACATGTATACCTGCAACGGTATTCTCTTTAATCATGAATCACCTGTAAGGGGTGAAACCTTTGTTACCCGGAAGATTACCAGGGCGCTGGCTCGGATAAAACTGGGTTTACAGGAAAACATGTATCTTGGCAATCTCAGTGCCAAACGAGACTGGGGGCATGCCAAAGACTATGTAAAGATGCAGTGGCTGATGCTGCAGCAGGAAACACCTGAGGATTTTGTTATAGCAACAGGTGTGCAGCATTCCGTCCGTGAGTTTGTTGAGATTGCAGCAGCACAACTGGACATGCAGATTGAATGGCAGGGTGAGGGTCTTGACGAAATCGGAGTTGAAAAGAAGAGTGGACAGATAATTGTGCGAGTAGACTCCCGTTATTTTAGACCCACTGAGGTGGAAACCCTGCTCGGAAATCCTGCAAAAGCTAAAGAAAAGCTGGGATGGGTACCGGAAATCACTTTTGAACAACTCGTACAGGAGATGGTTGTCGCAGATCTGAAGCTTGCTGAGCGGGATCAGATTGTGAGTCAGAAGGGATATCAAGCGTACAATTATTTCGAATAAGGTTATGGATTTCCACTCAAAAATTTACGTAGCCGGTCACCGGGGACTGGTGGGGGCAGCGATTTGCCGTGCCCTTAAAAAAGCAGGATTTATTAATATTATTACCCGTCCCCATGCTGAACTGGAGTTGACTGATCAGGCGGCAGTTCAACACTTTTTTACCGATGCACGCCCGGAATATGTGTTTCTGTCTGCTGCAAAGGTGGGTGGGATTCATGCCAATGACACATTTCCTGCAGATTTTATCCGTGATAATCTGCTGATTCAGACGAATATCATCGATGCAGCTTACCAGAATGACGTAGAAAAGCTTCTGTTCCTCGGCTCTTCCTGTATTTATCCGAGACTTTGTCCGCAGCCCATGAAAGAAGAGCATCTGCTGACAGGCTCCCTTGAACCCACTAATGAGTGGTATGCCATTGCAAAAATAGCCGGAATTAAAATGTGCCAGGCCTATAACAAACAGTATGGTTTTGAGGCCATAAGTCTCATGCCCACAAATCTTTACGGACCTGGTGATAATTTTGATCTGAACAATTCCCATGTGTTGCCTGCGCTCATGCGAAAATGTCATGACGCTATGATGAAAGGTGACGCGCAGATGACGGTATGGGGTACAGGCAAGGTTTTAAGAGAGTTTCTGCACGTTGATGACTTGGCTGATGCCAGCGTTTTTCTCATGGAATCCTGCAATGATCCTGAACCGGTTAATATTGGTACTGGCCAGGAGATTTCCATAGGAGATCTGGCCCATCTGGTGGCCGGAGTTGTGGGCTTCACGGGTAAAATAGTTTTTAACACGGAGATGCCTGACGGCACTCCCCGCAAACTGCTTGACAGCAGCAAGCTCAACTCTCTGGGGTGGCATCCGCACATCACTTTGGAACAGGGGATTCAACAGACTTATCAATGGTTTTTGAATAATCAGGAAATAATCAGGTCATAATTTATTTTTTATAGTAAAAGGTGAAGGTTTACTCAGAAAATCAGTGAAAATAGCTGGGCAAACCTGCAGGCCATAATAAAACATGACAGTTGTCGCCAGGCATTGCAAATGCAGTCCCATGGCAACAGTTTTCAGACAACACTCGAAAATACAAGCGGGGCAAAATGGATAGTCTTTCGTCAAATATTGCTGTTATTGGATCGGGTTACTGGGGAAAAAATTTAGTTCGCAATTTTAATACCCTTGAAGCATTACATACTATCTGTGATACAAACAGAGCAACACTGACAAGTTTTGAAGAACAGTATCCCGGAGTAAATACCGCCTCTGCGTTCAGCCAGGTTCTGACTAATTCTGAAATACAGGGTGTTGCCATTGCAACTCCGGCAGAGACTCATGCGTATCTGGCAAAAGAAGCATTGCTGGCCGGGAAAGATGTTTATATTGAAAAACCCTTATGCCTTTCTGAAAAAGAAGGAGCAGAGTTGAATGCACTTGCCAAGAAACAGGGGTGCGTACTGATGGTCGGACATTTGCTGTGGTACCATCCTGTTGTTTTAAAGCTCAAGGAACTTGTGGATTCAGGAGAGCTTGGGCGTATTCAGTATATTTATTCCAATCGATTAAATCTTGGAAAGCTGCGCAGAGAAGAGAATGTACTCTGGTCGTTTGCTCCCCATGATATTTCTGTTATTTTGGGTTTGACCGGTGAAATGCCCGAATCCATTCGTGCCCAGGGTGGCAATTATCTTCACCAGCAGATTGCTGACACCACCATGACTTTGATGAATTTCTCCAGCGGCATCAAGGCGCACATCTTTGTTTCCTGGCTGCATCCTTTTAAGGAACAGAAGCTTGTGGTTGTCGGCGAGAAACAAATGGCTGTTTTTGATGATGTGGCACCTTGGGATGAAAAGCTGCTGCTTTACCCGCATTCCATAGAATGGAATGATAATATTCCTGTTGCAAATAAAGCTGAAGCTATCAGCATTCAAGTTGAACAGGATGAACCATTAAAGGCTGAATGTGCTCATTTTCTAGAATGTATTGGTAACAGGACAACACCCAGAACCGATGGTGAAGAAGGCTTAAGGGTTTTACAGGTACTGAATCGATGTCAGGAGTCCCTGGAGAAAGAACAGAAAGTCCAAATGGCTGCTGGTAGTGGAACAGGAGAATTCTTTCTGCATGACACTGCTGTAATTGATTCCGATGTTGATGTGGGAGGGGATTCCAGGATATGGCATTTTAGTCATATTCTTTCAGGATCAAAAATAGGTCGCAATTGTAATATTGGTCAGAATGTTGTAGTAGGCCCAAATGTTACCATTGGAAACAAGTGTAAAATTCAGAATAATGTTTCGGTTTATGAAGGCGTGTCACTGGCAGATGACGTGTTTTGCGGACCAAGCATGGTTTTTACCAATGTGATGAACCCCAGAGCAGCAATTTCCAGAAAGGACGAGTTCTGTGAAACTGTAGTTCAAAGGGGTGTAACATTTGGTGCTAATTCAACAATTGTGGGCGGTATAGAAATTGGGGAATATGCTTTTATCGGTGCCGGAGCAGTTGTTGTGGAAGATGTTCCAGCTTACGCCCTCATGGTTGGGAATCCTGCCCGTCAGATCGGCTGGATGAGCAAATATGGCAAAAAAATGGATTTGCCGCTCACAGGGAACAGTGATTTTACCTGCCCTTTCTCAGGGGAAAAATATACTTTGCGTGATAATTTTGTGACAATGGTGACAGAATAAAACAAGAGTCATAAAAATCACCAGCCGAAATTCTCTATTTTGGGAATTACCCGAAACAAATATAACGTACAAGTGGTTAGGGCCTGAATGGGTACTCTCAATCTTTTTTTCAAATCAATAATCAAACAGCGACGTCTTGTGCTTTCAATGGCCAAGCGGGAGGTGAAAGCGCAATATGTTGGATCCACCCTGGGGCTGGTCTGGACTTTTATTCATCCCCTTGTGTTGATTTTCGTTTTCTGGGTTGTTTTCAGTGTGGGATTCAAAGCAATGCCTGCTAATAATGTTCCTTTTGTTGTCTGGCTGACAGCAGGAATGACGTGCTGGTTTGCATTTTCCGATATGATATCTGGTGCCACCGGAATTGTTGTCAGTAACGCCAACTTAATTAAGAAAACAGTCTTTCCTTCCCAGATACTTCCTGTTGTGAAGGTTACTTCATCGCTTGTTGCCCATGGTATTTTTGTTCTTATTCTGATGGGTTTGATCTTTTTACAGGATCAGCCGTTCAGCTTTTTTTACCTTCAGTCACTGTACTATCTGTTCAGTATGCTGGTGCTGGTGCTTGGGATCGCCTGGCTGGTTTCTGCCCTGAATGTGTTTATAAGAGATATCAGTCAGGCCGTAGCTCTTGCCTTACAGGTTGGTTTTTGGGGGACTCCAATTTTCTGGGATATGAATATTATGCCCCAGAAAGTACAGCATGTACTTAAACTGAATCCTATGTTTTATATAGTTCAAGGATACCGGGATTCTTTCCTGAATTTCGTACCTTTTTGGGCTCATCCTGTTCTGACTTTTTACTTCTGGGGGGTTGCCCTGTCTCTGTTTATACTTGGTGCCCTTGTGTTTAACCGATTGCAGCCCCAGTTTTCTGATGTTCTATAGAAACTTATGAATAGAGAAATTTCCATAAACGCTCAGGAGCTGACAAAGACTTATTATCTGTACGACACCCCAGTGGATCGTTTGAAGGAAACTTTTCATCCCTGGCGTAAGATTTATCATCGTTCCTTTGATGCAATTAAAGAGGTAAGTTTTACCATTTACAAAGGCGAATCATTTGGGATAATAGGACGAAATGGCAGTGGTAAATCAACGCTATTACAGATGATATGCGGCATCTTAAAACCCACCAATGGGGCTGTGGAAGTCCATGGACGTGTTGCTGCATTGCTGGAATTGGGTGCCGGGTTTAATCCTGAGTTTTCCGGCAGGGAAAATGTGTATTTAAATGGAGCTATTTTAGGTTTTTCCAAAGCAGAAATTGATGATTTGTATGATGAGATTATCAGTTTTGCCGATATCGGCGATTTTGTTGAACAGCCTGTTAAAACGTATTCCAGTGGAATGTATGTTCGTCTGGCTTTTGCTGTACAGGCGTGTGTTGAGCCCGAAATTCTGGTTGTTGATGAAGCTTTAAGTGTGGGTGACGTTTTTTTTCAGCAGAAATGTCTGGGTAGAATGCGTAAGCTTCGGGAAAACGGAACCACACTGATATTTGTTTCTCACGATATGGGGATTGTGCGAGAACTTTGTGAAAGCTCTGTCTACCTTCGAAAAGGTAAGATGGTCTTTTGCGGTCCGAGTCATAAAGCTGTACAACTCTATTACAATGAAGATCATCGTCAGGATTCCGCGCCGGTGTTAAATCATGACAATGAAAATAATGTATTAGCGCCTCCTGCAACCGCTGGCAATGAAATCTGGAAACAGGAACAGTTGAAAACCAAAACAGACCTTGATGCTGAGTTGCTGTGTGTCACCATGGAGGATGGTGACGGCTTGCCGTCCATGAAAGCAGTAATAGGCGAATCTGTTCAATTTAAAATATACTTTCGGGTTAACCGCAGTACTCCGCTCCATGCCTCGGTTTCCATCAAGAATAGATTTGATAATCTGATTACTTGCAATGGAACATATTTGAATGATCTGGAACCTCAGGTTTTACCGGAAGGGACAGTGGGAATGGTTGTTTTTAATATTAAATGCGATCTGGAAGCAGGAGCTTACACACTGCATTTCAGCCTTTCTTCTCCCGGTACCTTGCCCAATCGTGCAACTACAATCGATGAAAGTCCCTGGCTGGGCCCCTTCTCCGTGGAGTGGGATTATGAAAATAAGAAGGCGCCTTTTCTAGGGATGTTTGATTTACCGGTTTCCTGTTCATTTTGCGAGGATTCCAGGCAGTAAAATACAGCTTGAGGCGAGTTCTCGAGAATAATTTATTAAAGAGAAACAGTCAGAATGGACAGTGCTATCCGCGCCTTTAAAATAAACCTGGAAAAATTGAACTGGGTTCCAGGTATTACCTATCTTCGTTCAAAATCCTTTCTAACTCCCCGGCTTGGAAAGCTTCATCTCTATCCTCCCAGGCCACTTCATATACCGGATAATTATCATAATACACCATCTGAACATAAAAACTGTCTGTCGATCTGTATTGTTACACCTTCATTTAAAAGTGGCTGTTATATTGAAGACACCATTAAAAGTGTGGTGGAGCAAGGCTATCCCGGGCTTCAGTATGTTATCCAGGATGGTGGCTCAGATGATGAAACGGGTTCAATCATCCAAAAATATGAAGAAACTCTGAAGGCATGGGAATCCAGGCCGGATAAGGGACAGGCCCATGCCATTAATCTCGGTTTTGCCAAAGCTCAGGGCGACGTGATGGCCTGGCTCAATGCGGACGACCTGCTGCTTCCGGGAACATTGGACTATATAAATAATTTTTTTCAAGCAAATCCAAAGGTTGATGTGGTATATGGTCATCGGGTCTTAATAGATTCTGATAACAATGAAATCGGCCGCTGGATACTTCCTCCCCACTGCCATCATACCATCACCTGGCATGATTTTATTCCCCAGGAAACACTTTTCTGGAGAAAAAGTATCTGGAAAAAAGCCGGCGGGCGGATAGCGGATGAAATGCAGTTTGCCATGGATTGGGAATTTATTTTACGATTGAGAGAGGTCGGAGCGAATTTTGTTCGTTTGCCAAGATTCACCGGCGCCTTTCGGGTGCATCCTGACATGAAAAGTATTAAAGATGTGAACACTGTGGGTGTACAGGAAATGAATATGCTGAGGAAACGATATCGTGATCCTGATGTTGATGACGACCAGCTCGAACATCACATACGATCATATCTGCGTTACCATCTGTTTCTTGACCGATTGTATAAATGCGGTGTGTTAAAATACTGATCAGTGCTGACAGTTTGTATCTTTTTCATGGCTGGCAGAACAGAAAATAATAAAAATGTGTTTGTTGGGGAAATTGGGAAGTAACAAAGACTGTTATGAAAAATTCTTGGTATAAATTATATCCTGTTTCCAGAACGTTTATCCCCGCTTTTTTTCTCCTGTCAGTTCTGTGGCTGTTTATCTCCCCTTACTTCCAGCAAGCTCAATTGAAAGTTGAGCTTGAAATGGAACGTAACGATCATGTGCAGGTCTTTTGGAAAACCAAAACAGTTGTTCCCGGTCCAAGGGGCTATTCTCAGGAACAGTCACATGGGAAACCAGTGCGTCCGGGAAGGGCTGAGCTGGTTTTTTATTTACCCAGCCTTAAAACACTCAGCTCTCTGAGAATTGATCCTTCCGCAAGGGTAACCGATTTCATCCTGCATTCCATATCTCTTCATCAGGCCGGCTTTACCCCTGTTTTTATAGAAACAAGGCATGATATAAAAAACTTTCTAGAACTTCGTGGAGTCGACTTTACAAATACCAGTGGGGCAGGAATAGGGTTTACGTCCTCTGCTGGAGACCCGCAACTGGAACTGATAATCGATCAACAATTCAGTTATTGGAAGTATGTTCTGGATAAGCGGCAGGAGTATTCAACGTTTATCTCTAAGCAAATGGATCTCTTGGGGTTGGACTGGTCCGGCTTTTTTTTCCTGGGGATTGATATCCTGCTGTTGATCAGCATCAGTGCTACACTTCTTATTCTCTCAGGTCTGAATACGAAAAACGCTGCCGAGCTTTGTGTGCTTTTGGGTTTAACAAGCCTGGGAGTTGTTATCTTTTCAGTGATTCTTTGCGGCGTTTCCTATCTCCTGAACTGGAAAAATCTGCTCATCAGTCATGTACTTATCTGGGGAGGAGTTCATATCGCCTGTACCAGAGGGACTGGTCAGGGACTTGTTTCCACAGCTGTCATAAATATTAAGCAGACTTTAGGGCCGATTATTCATTCGCTGCATACTACTCTAATACCGCGGGAACGGAAGATAGTTTACTATGTCAATGCGGTACTCCTGGCTGCAGTCATCTTTTTACTGGTATATTATATTATTCCGGCTGCTTTCACTCTTCCACTTAATTTCGACTCCAATGACTACCGGTTGTCGAGGGTTGGGTATTGGCTTCAGGAAGCCAATGTCTGGCAGTTTCAGACCAATGATATCAGGCAGATAGTAATGCCTCCAAACTGTGATCTGGCCATGTTATGGATAACTTCGTTTTTTAAGGAAGGGTATCCTCTGGTACATCTTATGTCATACTTTGGCGGCTTTCTGGTCTGTTGTTCCATCTATGCAATATGTCAGCAGTTGAAATTCCCAAAACATTTTTGTCTGATTGCTGTCCTGATCTGGCTTGGTATTCCAAACAGTGCCAGTCAAATGCTCACATCACAGACTGATCTGTTTACGACCGGTGCTCTGATGGCTGGCTTGTACTGTTTTTATATGGCAGTAAGACATTCCAAATACAACTATTATATTTATGCAGGACTTGGTATCGGCCTGTCAATAGGAGCCAAAAGCACGGTATTCCTGTGGGGGCCGGGGTTGTTGTTCCTCTGTCTTGCCATTGTCGCAGGCAGAGTGAAAACGTTGGACTGGAAAGTTTTTATCAAAGGTACTGCCTTATTAATCCTTTTTATGGTCCTTTCAGGAGGGTTTGTCTATGGGCAGAATTTTATACGGTACGGGAACTTTTTAGGGCCGAGCAGGGTTGTTGCATCAATTCACGACAGCAGGGAGCCTATAGTAAAAGAGGACGGAGTCCGTAAGCCCATGAGCAAGACGGCTTTTGTAGCCTTGAGAGGCCAGGCTTATTTCTGGCAGATCTTTGAGCCCAGCTCTAACTTAAATGTAATAAGGCCACTGACTGATTTAGCCTTCAATTATCTTGAAAACGATATATATGAAACAAATGCGACCCTGAAATCCTCTTTTGTGTCGATGTTTAAGACTGCCGCATCATGGCTTCGTACCAGCAGGCTCAGTGAAGATTATGTGTCTTTTGGTGCTGTGGTGTTTTTTCTGATGCTGTCTGGCGGGATTTTCGCATTAGGTCGGTCCTTGCATATCAGGGATTCTCAATCGATAGCTGTGACAATCTTGTTTGTTTCAGTACTTCTGTATATGCTGTTTTTCTGCTGGATTGTGGGATGGACTGTACACAGATACAGGTACGCGGTTCTGGTTACACCGTTTCTTGCTGTTATCGGGATGTATTTTCTGTCTGTTTGTTCAGTCGTATCCAAACGATTTGGTTCTTCTTTGGCTCTCATTGCTTCTGTTTCTGTGGTTCTCTATCAGATTGTGATGTCTGTTAATGTGGCGAATAACAGCAGGGCGCATGGCTGGATTTCTTTTCGTTTCCCGGAAAGAGTGTACAGTTATGTTTATTACTGGCGTGATGCCAGGCACCTCACCGATTTGTTGCCGGAAAATATCCAGCGCCTTGGTCTGGTTTTATCCAAGGGATCCTGGAAATCAATGTTCTACCGAACTGGTAGAGATATCAAATCGTACACTATTCCGGTGAAAGGAACTATCAACGCAACGCATGGATTTCTTAAAGAGAAAAAAGTTGATGCTTTGATAACTAAAAAGCTCTCATCCATTGCCATTAAAGATTCGTTCAATCTTCTGCCCTCGCTTGTAAATACTTATCAGGCGCTGATTCCCACAGGTGGTTCCGAGGATCGGCGTACCTGGCTAATCCCCAATGGTTCCTGGAGTGATGGCTGGGTGAAATTACGAGGCGAAGTAAGGATCGGGAACTGGGAGAGTGATGTGTTTTCTGTACAACTCTGTAATCCTGCTCCGGTTGATGAAACAATATCCATGAAATCTTCTGTCTACCACTATGAAAATGTAATTAAGGCAAATAGTGAGTGTGAAAAAATTGATATTCCTGTTAATGATAATGATCTTATAAGCTGGCGTATAAAACCCGGTTACCACCCATGGAAAAAAGCTGGGGCAACAGAAACCCGATCCCTCGGCATACAAATAAAGTTTCCAAAACCTGAATGAGATCTGTGAGCTATGGCCGGAGAAACAGAAAATGATCATAAGATAAAGCTAATTATCCAGATTCCCTGTTTCAACGAGGAAAAGACCCTGTCTGTGGTTCTTGGTGAATTACCAAGGGAACTTCCCGGGGTTGATGTCATTGAGTGGCTGGTTATTGATGATGGCAGTGAAGATGCAACTGCGGATGTTGCCAGGAAATATGGGGTTGATCATATAGTGGTGCACCCCCAGAATAAAGGACTGGCAACGGCATTTACAACCGGCTTAAAGGCCGCCCTGGAGCAGGGTGCGGATATTATAGTAAACACTGATGCTGATAATCAGTATAAGAGCAGTTGTATTCCCGATCTTATCCAGCCAATTCTGGCAAATAAGGCCGAGTTCGTTGTTGGCGCCCGGCCAATTGATAAGATCGAGAATTTTTCGAGCATCAAAAAAGTTCTTCAGCGACTGGGGAGCTGGACAGTGCGCATGGCATCGGGAACTGATATTCCTGATGCACCAAGTGGGTTCAGGGCAATTTCAAGAAGTGCTGCCCTGAGGCTCAATATCTTCAGCGGCTACACCTATACCCTGGAAACCATCATTCAGGCAGGAAAGAAAGGGATAGCTATCTCCTGGGTTCCCATCGAGACAAACAAAGAGCTGCGTCCCTCCAGATTGTTGAGCAGTATCCCATCGTATATTTTTCATTCGATGGTGACCATTATCCGTATTTTCATTGTATACCGGCCGTTCCGCTTTTTTGCCACCATCGGAGTAATATTGTCTCTTCTGGGTGTGGGTTTGCTGGCGAGATTCCTCTACTTTTATTTTACAGGTGGAGGGGCCGGGCATATTCAGTCGGTGGTTATTGCCGGTATTTTGTGCGGAATAGGTTTTCACACCATCCTCATTGCCTTTGTCGCTGATCTTATCAGTGTAAACAGAAGACTGCTCGAACAGATAAAATCCTCCATTCAAAAAAATAAAGTATGAGCTGCTCCACACCTCTGAAACTTTAATTCAAACTCTTTATATTATGAATATTCTTGTCGACCTGTATCACCCTGCCCATCTGCATCTTTTCCGCAATGCGATGAAAAAGCTTGAAGAACAGGGACACAAAGTAATCTGGGTGACCCGGGATAAGGATATCACGGTCCAGCTTCTAGATGAGTACAAAATCCCCTATAAGATTTTGACCAAGGCGACAAAAGGCCTCTGGAATCTTTTCTGGGAGCTTGTTGTTCATGACTGTAAAGTCTGGTATGAGGCAGTGAGGAATGATGTCGACCTGATGGTGGGAACTTCGGTCAGTATTACTCATGCAGCGCTTTTCTGTAAGGCCAAAAGCTGGGTTTTCGAAGAGGACGATGCCGAGCAGGCGAAGCTTATGACCTATCTTTCTTATCCATTTGCCTCAAAGATTATTACCCCCGATTTTCTGGCCCATGAGAACCATGGTAAAAAGCATATTACCTATCCCAGTTATCATGAGCTTGCCTATCTCCATCCCAATAATTATCAACCTAATCCCGAAATATTAAGTGAACTTGGCTTACAAGAAGGGGACGTATATTTTATCATGCGTTTTGTGTCGCTCACTGCAAGCCATGATTTTGGTGTAAAAGGTTTGTCCTTTGAAGTAAAGAAGGCTCTGCTTGACAAATTACTCCAGCATGGAAAAGTATTTATTACTTCTGAAGCGGAACTTGCTGAGGAGTTTGAACCATATCGCCTGCGCATGCCGCCCCATAAGATGCATGATCTACTGGCGTATTCAACGCTTTGCATCGGAGATAGCCAGACCATGGCCATTGAGGCTGCGGTTCTTGGTGTTCCGGCACTGCGCTGCAATACCTTTGTGGGTGAGTTGAGCCTGCTGAAAGAGCTTGATGATAAATATGGCCTGACTTTTGGTTTTAAACCAGAGAATGGGGATAAACTTCTGGGAAAAATCAATGAGCTACTGGCGGAAGAGGATTTGAAAGGCTTGTGGCAGGAAAAGTTACAACGGTTTTTAGATGATAAAATAGACATGACAGAATGGCTGCTTGGATTTATCGAGAGTGAAATGAAGAAATGAGCAGGGTATTGTCGGAAAGCAGAATTCAAAAATTGCAAAAATAAGCTAGGAATTTTTATTTCAGTAGTGCTGATGGAAAATCTGAGGGATAAAACATTACTGATTGTATCTCAGAATTACGCCAGCTTTGTAAAAGATCAAGTTGAGTGCCTTGCATCCTTCTACAAGCATATTTATGTCCTTGCAGTAACTCGTCCCATTGCAGAAATATCGAATTTTCTTCCCCTTCACAGCCTCAAGCCATTTAGAAAAAAGGTGAAAATCAACGTTGAGGGCCTACCCGAAAATGTAACTGTTTTCCCAACCCCCTTAACCTATCTTCCCGGCAAATCCTCATACAAAAAAGTTGGTAAGCTTCATCTGAAAGTAGTTGAAAGGCTGATAGAAAAGCATGATCTCCAGTTTGATATTGTTCATTGTCATTTTACTTATTCCTCTGGATATGTAGGAGAACAGTTAAAAAAAGAGTTTCATATTCCCCTGATTATTACGGCACACGGTTTTGATGTGTATGATCTTCCATTTCGGGATTCATTCTGGCAGGACAGGGTGGCGAATACCTTGGAAAGTGCTGATAGAATCATAACTGTAAGTAAAAAGAATATAACTTGTATTCGGAAAATTGGGGTACAGATTCCGGTGGATCTCATTCCCAATGGATACCAAAAACAAAACTTCTTTCCAATGGACAAAAAATCATCAAGGGAGACTCTGCAGCTACTGGAACAGAGCAAGATAATTGTCTCTGTGGGTAACTTGGTCGCAATTAAGGGACATCGGTATCTTATAGAGGCAATGGCACAACTGGTGAAGCTGCAGGATAACCTGCGTTGTTATATTATTGGCAGTGGAGGACTCAGGAAAAAACTCGAGAGACAAATAGATGATAACGGCCTTGGTGGAAATGTCTTTCTTATTGGCTCCATAAAGCACACTGAGATAGCACCTTGGCTCAGTGCGGCTGATATGTTTGTGTTGCCCAGCTTAAATGAAGGAAATCCAACTGTTCTTTTTGAATCACTTGCCTGTGCTTGTCCCTTTATCGGCGCAGATGTAGGAGGGGTTTCGGAAATCGTTATTGATGAGAAACTCGGGTACCTTTTTCAGCCAGGAAATGTTAAAGATATGGCTGACGTTATCGGTAAAGCCTTGTCTATTAAATGGGATAGGTCATATATTGCAGACCATTCACAAAGATACTCCTGGGAGTGTATTGCAAAAGAAATTGTTAAAACTCACAGCACAGCATTTGATTCGTATCTTTTGCAGGAAGGGAAATAATTGAAGATAATAACAGTTGTGGGGGCCAGGCCTCAGTTCATCAAAGCCGCAGCAGTCAGCAGAGCCATTCTTGAGCATAATGCTGGCAGCAATAATTTGATCACAGAAAGTATTTTACATACCGGCCAGCATTATGATGAGAAAATGTCAGCCGTTTTTTTTGATCAGCTAGAGATCCCAAACCCAAAATATAATCTTGGTATTATAGAAAAGAATCATGGTGCAATGACTGGCAAGATGCTCGAGCAGATTGAGATGATTTTGTTAGATGAACGTCCGGATATGTTGCTGGTCTATGGTGATACCAATTCTACCCTTGCCGGAACCCTTGCTGCAGCAAAGCTGCATATTCCTGTTGCCCATGTAGAAGCCGGACTACGTTCTTATAACAGAAGCATGCCCGAGGAGATAAACAGGGTGATGACAGATCACTTGTCGTCTTTTTTGTTTTGTCCTACTCAGGCGGCAGTACAGAATCTTAATGGGGAGGGAATAGAGCAGCACATACACAATGTCGGGGATGTGATGTATGATGTTGCCATGAAGTACCGGAGTATTGCTGACAGGCGGTATCAGCTCGAGCAATGGCAGGTTGAAGAAAACAGCTATATTTTATGCACAGTTCATCGGGCGGAAAACAGTGATCAAAAAGCAAGGTTGCAATCTATTTTTTATGCGTTAAATGAGGTGGCAGCTGAAATTCCTGTGGTTCTTCCCCTGCATCCGAGAACCCGCAAGATGCTTAAGGAGTTTAACCTCGAATATCTCCTTGATCCACTGCATATCATAGAGCCTGTCTCCTACCTTGAAATGGTAAGACTTGAAATGTCGGCGAAGGCGATAATTACAGATTCAGGTGGCATTCAGAAAGAGGCCTTTTTTCATAAGGTACCCTGTCTTACCCTTCGGGATGAAACAGAATGGGTTGAGACCGTTGAGCTGGGTTGTAATAAAATCTGTGGGGCGAATAAGGATGTCATCCTTGAAAAATGGATTGAAATATGCCGTGATAACGATATGTTTTACTTTCTGAAAGAGGGAAGAGGGCTCCCCTATGGCAATGGTACTGCCTCTTATAAAATTGTGGAAGTTTTGACTGCTAATGATTGTTAAGAGGCAGAAAACTGTTTTCTATTGAAAACAAGGTACATAGAGAAATAAAATCTCTATTGAATTGAGACAGATATGTTAACAAACAAAAATATATTAATTACCGGTGGAACTGGATCTTTTGGAAAACAATACACTCGAACACTTCTGGATAAATATACTCCCAAAAGGATAGTCGTTTTTTCAAGGGATGAGTTGAAACAGTTTGAGATGGCCCAGGAGTTTACATCACCTGTGATGCGTTTTTTTATCGGCGATGTCCGGGATTATGACCGGGTGAAAGAAGCCATGGAAGGTATTGATTATGTTATTCATGCTGCTGCCATGAAGCAGGTGCCAGCTGCTGAATACAATCCCATGGAATGCATTAAGACCAACATTAATGGCGCAGAGAATGTAATTAAAGCAGCAATAAAGAATAATGTCCAAAAAGTGATAGCCCTTTCAACCGACAAGGCAGCAAACCCCATTAATCTCTACGGTGCCACCAAACTCGCATCGGATAAACTGTTTGTTGCGGCAAATAACATGGTGGGGAACAATCCCACTCGTTTTTCTGTGGTACGATACGGAAATGTGGTTGGTTCCCGTGGCTCTGTGGTACCTTTTTTTAAAAAACTGATCGTTGACGGCATAGACAAGCTTCCGGTGACTCATGCTGATATGACTCGTTTCTGGATCACCCTCCAGCAGGGTGTTGATTTTGTGCTCAAGAACTTTGAGCGAATGAAAGGTGGGGAGATTTTTATTCCGAAAATTCCTTCCATGCGGGTGGTTGATCTTGCAGAGTCCCTGGCACCTGGAAAAGATATTGAGATCATAGGTATCCGTCCTGGTGAAAAGTTGCATGAAATCATGTGCCCGGCGGACGATTCCCATCTGACACTTGAGTTTGAAGATCATTTTGTGATACGCCCCAGCATTAAATTCCATAAAAAAGATTTTGATTTCAGTGAAAATGGAATAGGCGAAAAGGGCGTGACCGTGAAACAGGGTTTTGAGTATAATTCAGGTAAGAATCCGCATTTCCTGAGTGTTGAGGAACTAGTGGAGTTTGACAGGTTTGCCCAGCTATGATCCCCTATGGCAGGCAGGAGATTACCGATGCAGACATTGACGCTGTTGTTGCTGTCTTACAATCTGATTTTCTGACCCAGGGACCCAGCGTTCCGGAATTTGAACAGGCCGTTGCAGAGTATTGCGGGGCCAGTCACGGCGTGGCTGTGAACAGCGGAACCTCAGCCCTCCATGTGGCCTGTCTGGCCCTTGGGGTTAGGGAAGGGGATCTGGTGTGGACATCCCCCATCACCTTTGTTGCCTCTGCCAACTGTGCCAGGTATTGCGGAGCTGATGTCGATTTTGTGGATATTGATCCCAAAACATATAACATCAGTGTTGCTGCGTTGCGGGTAAAACTTGAGCAGGCGGCAAAGTCTGACCGTCTGCCTGACGTTGTTATTCCAGTTCATTTCTCCGGGCAGTCGTGTGATATGGAGCCCATCAGGCAACTTGCTGATCAGTATGGTTTCTCTATTATTGAAGATGCCTGTCACGCAGTGGGTGGCAGATACCAGGATGAAAAGATCGGTTCCTGCAGGTATTCTGACATAACGGTTTTCAGTTTCCATCCTGTGAAGATTATAACCACTGCAGAAGGCGGAATGGCATTGACCAATGATGCCGGCCTGGCTCGAAAAATGGATCTGTACAGAACCCACGGTATCAGCAGAGATCCTAAGGAGATGACCCGACAACCCGACGGTCCCTGGTACTACCAGCAACTTGAACTGGGCTACAATTATCGTATGACTGAGTTGCAGGCAGCTCTTGGCATCAGTCAACTGACACGGCTTGACGAAGTTGTGGGAAAAAGACACCTGCTTGCAAAGAGCTATGATAAGCAGCTGAAAGATCTCCCTCTGATCCTGCCTTACCAGGAAAAAAGTAACTATTCCGCGTATCATCTCTATGTTATCAGGCTGAAACTGGATAAAATTAACGCAAGTCACAAGCAGGTTTTTGAAGCCCTGCGGGCAGCCGGAATAGGAGTGAATCTTCACTACATTCCAGTATATTCCCAGCCCTACTTCAGTGAGTTTGCTTTCAGTCCTGATGATTTTATTGAGGCTGAAGCGTATTACAGGGAAGCGATCACCATTCCTCTCTATCATCATATGAGCTTTTCTGATCAGGACCTGGTTGTGGAAAGCTTAAAGAGTGTACTGCTGTGATTGAAGAAAGAAGGCTGCCACTTATGATAATGAACATTGAACTGCTGTTCGTACTGATATGAAAGTTGGCGTTATTATTCAGGCCAGGTCCACTTCCACCCGTCTTCCAGGCAAAGTACTCATGCCTCTTCCCTCTGATGGAGACACTGCGGTTCTGCAACATGTGATAAGGCGTGTCCGCAAGGCGGAACTGGTTCAGGAGATTATTGTCGCGACCACCGTTAATGAGGCCGATGATCCCATTGTGATGATGGCCGGTGATGAAGGTGTTCAGTACTTCAGAGGGAGTGAAGATGATGTACTGGCTAGATTTTATGGTGCGGCAACGGCCTTTGATCTTGACATAATAGTTCGAATTACCAGTGATTGTCCATGTATTGACCCTTCAATTATTGACCGCCTTATTCGATTCCACTGCTCTGAAAATGCGGATTACAGTTCCAACGGAATAACCAGAACATACCCAAGGGGACTGGGTGCTGAAATTATGAATTTCGATGTTCTGGAGAAAGCGCATCAGCAGGCCAGGGAGCCTTTTGAACGTGAACATGTAACGGCATTTATCTATCATTCACGTTCCGCATCCTTCAAGGTGGCAACACTCAGTGCTCCTGCACATCTGACAGCACCAGATATCCGTTTGACACTGGATACCAGGCAGGATTATCTCTTTTTTGATGCTCTGTTTCGTAAGATTTTTGACGATTCCCTGTCACCGGAAGATTTTACAACAGCAGATGTGCTACGTATTTTGCGCAAAAATAAAGAACTACTGTTGATCAATAAGGATGTAATTCAAAATAAGCTCAAGTCTGAACCAGTTGATTATAAAAATTTTAAAAAAATAACATGGCAGGCAGGAAGATCATTTAATCGTGACAATATCATGCTGTGGCCATCCCTTGTCATTGATAATGGACCCTGTCTGGCTTGGTATGAATACTCATCGTCTAAAATGGTTCAGGCGTCAGACATTTTTTATTGTGAGCTGGATGGGCCAGTGCTGGAGCTGCTTAAACTGACACACCATGATGGCTACGATAACGGGCCAAATTTAGTGGTGGATGACAAGGGAAGGCGCTGGGTGTCCTGGCACTCCTGGAGGGAACCTGGAA
>DQTH01000263.1 GCA_015662865.1 Desulfocapsa sulfexigens | reverse complement strand
TTGCATTTTTACGAATAATAACTGCCTGGCGTAAAAGGCTTAATCGAATTTAGCTTTTTCTCAGGCTCGACTATTTAATTTTCAACTGTCTCCTGGCAATAATTACTAAATTTTCAAAGTATTCTCATTAATTATAAATAACTGGTCAAGTCATCATCAGATTCATACGCCTTAACCACTTCTGATGACATTTCTTCATCCTCAACATTCCATCCACAGGGATCATAATCTGTCCACGCATCCTCTACCTCTACTTTAGGTGCCATCGCAATCAGCTTGTTATCGTCTTCCTCTTCAACATTCCACCCACAAGGATCATAATCAGTCCAGACATCATCCTCAACGGCCAACGCCTGACTGCCTGAGATACTCAAAATCGCTATACTTGCCATTAATAACATTACTTTTCTTTTCATTGTGTTCTCCATGTATAAATAAAATAAGTATTTTTATAGAAATGACGCTTATGAATCAGTTTTGTTGGTGGTCATGTTAAAAAACTCAAAGTTCCTATACAATGACTTCACCAAAGAAAAAAATTTGTCCTTTTTCTCTTTCTGTTCATCTAAAATTCAAAAAGGTTTCATTAACAGAGCACCTAATTAAGTATTTCATTGTTTACTACATTACTCACTTGGTCTTAAAACACAATTTTTTTCCACTAATTCTAATAAATAATTTCACTTAATAACTCTTCACACAGACAACTAGCTATTTATACGAGGATTATTTAGTCTTCAAAGTTTCCATCTTCCTCCAAATAAAAAATCAAAAACGTTGTTTGCCTCCGTTTTACAATTCCAATTGCTGAACGTGGCGCTGTTCAGTCCTATTTCTTGTCTATAGTCATTATTTAGCTTCCTATCTCACTGACTGGGCAGGACACTTGGTCATCCCCCTCTTTAAATAAAGGTGTTCAAAAGTAGAATTTTCTCTTAAGAAAAAGATGAGGAGATTCGACATGAAAAGATCAAGATTCAGTGACAATCAAATATTAAGCATTCTGAAACAGGCGGAGAGTGGCATACCTGTCCCAGAACTTTGCCGTGAGCTTGGTTGAGTAGTGCCAGTTTTTACAAATGGCGGGCCAAATACGCAGGCATGGATGCTTCTCTTATGCGCCGATTAAATGAACTGGAATCTGAAAACAAGCGTTTGAAAAAGATGTATGCTGAAGAGCGACTGAAAGCAGAGATTGTAACGGAAGCATTAGAAAAAAAGTGGTAAAGCCATCTCAACGTCGTGAGATGGCCAAATATGCAGTACAGAACAAAGTTGTCAGTATTAGGCTTGCATGCATTGGTTTTGCAATCAGTGAAACCTGTTATCGTTATCGGGCAAAGCTTTCCAGTGAAAATGCTAAAATTGCAGATTGGTTAATACGGCCTTACGCACAATCAGAGAAATTGGGGCTTTGGCTTATGCTTTCTGTATTTACGCAATGTGAAGGAATTTTACTGGAACCACAAGAGAGTATACAAAATTTATTGTGAGCTGGAATTGAATCTGCGGATCAAACCTAAAAAGAGGCTCATGAGGAGTAAACCCGTACCTCTGACTCAGCCTCGCTATAAACCAAAGCTGGTCTATGGATTTTATGCACAATCAGCTCTCTGGGCAGTCGCAGTTTCAGGACATTCAATGTAATTGATGATTTTAACCGTGAGGGCTTGTGCATAGAGGTGGACTTCTCTCTTCTTCCATCTGAGCGTGTAATTCGGGCCCTTGACCAAGTTATAGAGTAGCGTGGCAGGCCTTTATCAAGTCGTTGTGATAATGGTCCTGAGTATATCAGCAGTTCGATTATTACCTGGGCAGAGAAACAAGAAATTAAGACTGGCAGCATGAAAGCGCTTTAATTTTTTCTTCCCTCCCTTTTTGCAAAGGGAAGAAAAAGTTAAAGCTAAGTTGAGAAAATAAAAAACAAAAAGCTCTACTTTTAAAACCCTTTAAAAATGGGATGATTACCACTTCTTGCCTGTACCAAAATATTTTTTTTTTGGGGGGGGGTACCAGGAACCCAACCTCACAGGGCGTCCTTGGAGTCTGTGCTTACCTGGCATGCTGGCGAGGCGGAGTCCGCTGAGTTTCATGAGTAATCAGAAAAGCAATACCTGTTATTCCTGATTCCGGAATTGCAACCACAAGCGACTAACTGGATTGCCAACAAAAGCTTAATCTTTTCCAGAGCACTCAAAACTCATAAATCAGCTCAAAGAAAAGACGGTCATTGTCTTCTATTGAACTCAAGGCACCCTGATCAGCGGCCTGATAAAAGATAATACCACCCGTTACGGTTATATCATCAGTCAGATCATAATCGAGCTGGAATCGTTCAAAGGCGCCATCTTCACCATGGCCGCCAAAAACTGAGAGCAGAATTTTCACCTGGATGGTATCGTTGGCGAAATCCCTGACGAGTTTCGCCACAGTCTGCAGACTGTCTTCCTGAGCAATATCTGGGACAAGAGCCAGTCGTTCATCGAAGTCTGCTAGATGACGGTTGACGATTTCCAGCGACAGAACAGTTTCCGAAAAGCCCAGATATTCAACGCCGGCCATGAGATCCAGACGTGAGAACTCATCATCCGGAATGGTTGCATATTCAAGGCCGTCAAACCAGGCACCCTCCCCTTTGAGCAGCCAGTTACCAAGGGCAATGTTAGCTGACATTCCAGTCATGAAAACTCTGCTGTGCTCGCGGAAGAGGCTGTTATCCTCATCAATTGTTATATGTGCTCTGCTGTCAAATACCCATGCTCCGTAAAGAGACAGATCCCATCCACTGAAAATACCATTTAAGGCAAGAGCATACTGCTGATTGTCTAAAGAAAGACCTGGTTTTTCTTCCGGGAGAAGAGGCCCGTCACCAGGAAAGAAATCACTATTGTGAACCGGAGTTTTATCAAAACGGACTTCATGGATCACAATCCCACTCAGATTCCAGTCGCCTGTGTAATAGTCGAGCTTGGTCATGGTCACCGGCAAACGAAGGCTTTTAATATCCACAATTCCAGGCACACGGTTATCCAATGGATTTAAAATATCCGTGACCCTGATATTATCGGATTTACCCCATACCACGATCTGACGCCCGACCTTGATATCAAGGCTTGCACTCAGGCTGCCCTGCACATACAGATCATCAATTTCAAGCTCCTTTTCATAAACATCAAGTAGAGTCCTGCTATACTCTTCCCTGTCCTGAAAAGAATATGAGGCATCATAAAAGCCATGCGCGCTTATCCTGGCTTGCCAGTCTTTCAGCCGTACCTCGCTGCTGAGTGTAGCATTGGTCCGCAGCATGGAGAGTCCGCGAAAATCAGCCTGAGCTTCTTCCGGGGCATCATGTGCAAAGTTAACAGTTCCTGTCACTCCCATACTTCCCATGATGTCCAACCATTCCGGAAGGAATGTACTGTCGGACTCATCCTTTTCAGTCAGCTCTTCTGACGTATCATCAAACCCTGACAAAAAATCATCAACTTCAGTGGCAGTATCGGTTTGTTCCGGTTCTGCAGCATCACTGTCAAAACCTGAAAGGATGCCATCCAGGTCCTGGGCAGCATGTGCAGTCGACTGGAACTGCAGAAAAGAAAGACTAAACAGACATATAAATAAATAATACCGGCTTTGTTTCATGACGTACGCTTAAATACCTTTTTCCAGACGACGAACAGTAAACATCGAATCATCAATTGACTGGTTATATTTTATATCACTCCACTTCATAACAGTTTTATGGAGAGTGACTTTATTCTTGGTAGTTTTCATACGAGATTCCGTGGATACCCAGATACCGTCAATCTGTTTAATACCAAGCATTTCCTGGTATTTAACCTTTTTACCTTCTTTTAGCCAATGCACTGCCCGCACCCCCATGAAGATATCCTGACGGACAAAAACCACTGATTTTGTAAATCCATAACGATCTTCCACTTCCTTACTGGCTGGCAATGCCTCAATGAGCCAGACTTTATGACCATTCACCTCACTTTCCTTGAGTAATTTATAGGTCCACTCATCAAGAACACGTTTGGTCATATCCGCATAGGAGAAATCCGAGCCCATGAAAGCCGAAGATTTATCAGAACTTGCAATACGTTTGGTCTTGTGGAGATCAGGCAGATAGAGCCACTGGTCATCATCACGCTCACCTTCATAATAATCATAGGTCAGAAAACCAGTGTCTTTAACATCAGCAGGAGAGATGAAAAACTGAAGCTTCCAGGTATCCTTCCCTTTATCCTTGTTGAATATTTTCATCTTGCGAACCCGATGATTGTCTTTTTTATCTATGAGAATCATCTCCACGTTGGCGGTCAGGTTATCGCCGTCATCACGGACATCAACCTTTTCCATGATTTCTCTGGCGGTGAGAGCCTGGGCTGAATTTATACAGCCAAACAGTATAACGGCGCCTGTAAATATTGTTGTAATATGTTTAATGGAAAACATGATAACTCCTTTATATTTTGTTATTTTTGGTGGACTCGCAAAAAGTTTAAATCTAAGATGGAGAGTTTTTACGAATCCATTATTTTTTATCATTTATGCTTCTTTCTTCAACATGCGGTCAGCACATAAAGCCATGAGAGCCGGAGCCACAAAAAAATCTCCAATCAGGGCCAGAACAATCGACATCCCTACCAGGGCTCCAAAATTGAACACATTGTTCATGGAAGCAAACATAAAGATAAAAAAGCCAATGGAAAGAACAATTGAGGTGGTGAGCATGGCACGACCGGCAGTGTGGAGTGTATGGCCCACAGCCTCTTGGACATTACCGGTTTCCAGGTAATACCTTTTAAAGTTATAGATAAAATGAACAGTATCATCCACGGCAAGGCCAATGGCAATGGAGGCTACCATCATGGTAAACATATCCAGCGGGATAGCTAACCAGCCCATGATGCCCATGACCATCAGGATAGGGCCAAGGTTGGGGATCATCGCAATGAGGCCAAGACGAAGATGGCCGATGAGCAGAATCATCATGATACTGATGACAACAAGGGCAATTCCGTAACTCTGGGCAGCCGAATACATGGTGGCGTGAAGAATACGGGCAAATAAAGACATAATTCCGGTCGTACTGACTTGCACAGACTTTCCGGCCTCATCAAGATCTGCAAAAGCTGTAGCAAAACGTTGTTCGATTTCTTTTATGAAAGGAACGTAGGCAAGAGAATCACGCCATGGAACTTTGATTGTTACTCGTGCCAGTTGAAATCTCGAATCTACAAAATCCTCAAGATCATCTGACCCTGAATTTTCAAAAAGCAGAAATTCCTGTGGAATAAGCGCACCGTTTTCGGGTATTGCGTACATTTCAGGCCTGTTTTCATTCAGTGCCTGGTGAATTTCCTTGAGAATATTACTTACTGCAATGACTTTGCCCACAAACAGGTCACCCTGTTTGAATTGTTCAAGCTCCCCTGCCAGTTTGTTGATTGCATTAAGAACATCTTTATCATAGAGCCCATTCTCCTTTCCTGTATCGAGTACGACTTCTAGAGCAACACTGCCGCGCAGATTATGATCGATGGTTTCAGTGGCAGTACGAACCGGAAGGTCTTCAGGCAGCCAGCTTAAAAGATTATGGGAAAATTGCAGACGGGGAAGGCCTGTGAGCGCAACGGCCACACCGATTGCACCAACAGCGACAACAAGCTTGGGATTACTGGTGGTAAAAACCGTAACCCAGTCAATCAGACGGTCAAAAACAGTAACTTTATTTTTTTCGATCTCTGATTTTATTTTTTTCAAGGGAATGATTGCCAGCAATGCAGGCAGAAGAATAAGCGTAAAAAACAGGGACAGCATCACACCAATTGCTGAAAACAGGCCAAGGTCAGCAATGGGGGCAACTTCAGCGGAGGCAAAAGAGGCAAGCCCGGCTGCAGTGGTCAGTGATGTCATGACAATGGCAAAGCCTGAATGTTCATAAGCATGGACAATGGCCTCGTTCTGATTGGAGTCACGACGCAGATACTGGTAAACCAGTGATAGGACATGAATACTTGCACCCACTCCAACTGCCAGCAGAAAAGAAGGCAGGATAATGGTCGGCGTTTTGAAGAAAATTCCCATTTTAGCCATTAAGCCCAGGGTGGATACCAGTGTCAGCGCAACGACAAAGAGAGGTAGCACCACGCCGGATATCCTTCGGAACATGAAAAACAGGCTAATACCAATGGTTAAAACCGCAAGCCGCAGGAATCTTTTCATGTCTGCCATCATCAGCTTTTTAACGGTATGGGTAACTGCCGGGCTGCCGGCTGTACTGATACGAAAATCCGGACCATTAAACTCTTTGGCTATTTCCATGCCGGCACGCACCATGGCGGCATTTTCCTTATCGGTCAGATACTCCGGTTTTTCAGCATTACTGTCATCCTCAAAACCGGCTGATTCATCACCAAAACCAGCCAGTTCGTCATCAATACCAGTGGTGGAGTCACCAGTTTCTGAACCAGCTGAGGTGTAGGTGTCACTCTGCAGAAGTACTGTTGTAAAAGTAGCGTCTTCTGAAACTAACATATTGATATAGCTGGGATTGGAAAGAACCAGCTCCTTCAACGCTGCAAGTTCCTGATCATTTTTCGGAAACTTTGCAAGCAGATCATCAACAAGCAGAGTGTCGCCAACACCCTTTGTGTTTCTTGCGTTAATTAGAGAATTAATTTCAGTTACATGAGGAACTTTTTCCTCAAGTTTATCATGAAACTTTTTTAATTTTTCAAGAAATGGAAGACTGAAGATATCATCGCTCTGAACTGCGAAAACCAGCAAATCATCACGACCGAACTGGTCACGAAAATCATTATAGGCAAGCAGAATATCATCATCGGGATGCAATAGTCCCTCATTGGATGTATCAATAGTGAGATACCGGATCTGCGAGGCAAGAGCGGCACTCAAAAGAATAACAATCAAGACAATTGGAAAGCGAAATCTGATAATTATTTTGGTCAGTGCTGCAAACATCGAATCAATGCGTTTCTTTTTGTTTGTCATTTTTCCATTACTTATGTTGGGGTTGAAATTGATTTACAATTTTTTTCCTCTTGTGCTGCAAGTCCCTGAAGAAAAAGTGCTGTTATTATTTCCACATACGACGCTATATCCACCGGGTCTTCATCACTCTTTCTCACCTGCTGCATGACAGGAGAAAAGAGAAAACGGCTTGCCATGAGAGACGTAAGCATGGGGCCGATGCATGTTCCAGGAATATTTCGCCCGGTTTCCTCAGCAAGCGGTTTGCAGATCTCCTGCTCCAGAAGTTTAACCAATTGCCTTGCCCAGTTTGCCTTGTGTTCAATTATTTCAGGATCATCATGTGGAAGTTCTGTTATTGCCACCAGAAGCACATCCTGCTCCGATTCAAAATAACAGACTGCGCTGTAAATGAATCTGGAGAGCTTGGTGGACATTGAAGCAGAACCACGGAGTTCCCTGGTGGCAATAGCCAGATACTTTTCAAAGAAACCGTCCAGTATTTCTTTAAGTAAACCCATTTTTGAACCAAAGAAATAATTAATCATGGCAAGATTAACTCCTGCTATAGACGCAAGTTCACGTAATCCGGTCCCTGTAAATCCGTGTCGCGCAAACAGGACAATTGCTGCATGAAGTATCCGTTCTCTGGGTGCTAAATCTTCCACTTTTTATCCTGAGTTTCTCTTAGACTGCAAAAAATCAAACGTTTGTTTAACTTCGGTCAGTAGACTGTATTCCAACTTCGGTGTCAAGACTAATTAAGCTTTTACTAAATCACTTGTCGTGCAGCGAACAATAATAAAAAAAGAACGTTCCAATTCTGCCGATTTTCGACAATTCTGTCGATAAGCACCTGTTTTGTCGAACAGGAACTCGATCAATCAATGATTTCACCCAGCTAACATCCTTATATTGCAGTACATAAAGGCAACCGAGACGATTGGCACGGTTATTGTAATCTGATTCTTAAATGCAAACAGCCCCACTCACAAACCTGACTGGTAAGTGTTTTGGGATCAGAACAATATGAAAAGGAGGATACATGATGAAACTGACAAAAAAACTCGCAGGAATAACCAGTCTGGCAATTGCCGCCGGAATGTTCATCGCACCAGTGGACGGAGACGCTAGAGGATTCGGCTATGGTCGTGGAATGGGCGGTGGACAGCAGGCCGGAATGTCGACAATTATCGCAAATCTTCCGGTACAGGACCTCAGCGCAACAGAAGAGCTGGGAATAACCAAAATGCGTGAAGAAGAAAAACTGGCCCGGGATGTGTACCAGGTACTTTATGCCAAATGGAAACTTCAAAGCTTCAGTGCCATTGCCGAAAGCGAACAGCGGCACATGGATTCCGTTAAGCTGATACTTGACAAATACAACATGGTCGATCCGGCAGCCGACTCTGCACCCGGTGTGTTTGGTGACCAGGAACTGCAGGAACTCTACAATTCACTGGTGGAACAGGGACAGAAATCTCTGGTGGAAGCCTTAAAAGTCGGAGCCACCATTGAAGATCTGGACATCAAGGATCTCTATGACCTCATTGAGCAGACAGACAACACAGACATCCAGACCGTTTACCAGAACCTGGTTAAAGGATCCAGAAATCACATGCGTACCTTTATCAACCAGCTTTCAATGAATAATGCGACCTATGAAGCACAATTTCTCACTGCAGAACAGATCGATGACATTGTTACATCTCCAAGAGAACGCGGTAGAGTTGATGAAAACGGCGATGTGGTACAGATGGCAGGCCAGGGAAGGAAAGGCGGCCGTGGATTACGTTCTGGCAGCTTTATGAACTAGTACAATGATTCACCATATCCCGTGTGCCTCCGATCTCTTCTCCGGGAGGCACATGGGATTATATATTCCCGGATGATTGATATTGACCGAAACAACAACTCAGGCCGGGAATCAGTGTTCCGGCAAAAGAAGCAAGTTCAAAACAGGAGGCAGAGGATACTGATTATTTTCCCGGTACTCCCGAGTGACAACTGTATCAAGCGTATTCCACAGCGCAGTTGTTTTCGGAACACAGTCCTCTTTATAGTACCACCAGAAATAACCACCAACAAAATAGTCTCCGTTTATATCCAGTGAGTAATAGCGCTGCATATACTCTGCTTTTTTCTCCCCGTTCTCTGTACCGATCTCTCCAAAACCAAGTTTTGAGTTTGGAAAGATTGTATGCAGAGAATCAAAGACCTGCTGCCACTCCGCCTCAGTATGAACCACACCTTCACAGTCATCTTCGTAATAGCTGAAAAAGACATAATCGAGCCCGTTCTTCATTTCTTCTGAGATATTGTTGTTGATCCAGTTGAACATTTCATGTTCAGGCTTGTCGTAATAGCAGGATTTGTTGTAATAGAGATTCAGAGCAGTGGTGAGCCCCCTGTCTTTTACCAGTGAGTAGGCACCCTCTATTTTTGCTTTCACATCTGTAATTATTCCCAGCCAGTCACCATTCACCTCATTGCCAATTTCCCAGATATCAACGCTTCCTGCAAATTCATCCAGATACTGTTCGGTTCGGTCAAGATACTGCTGAACGGTAAGGTCTGACACATAGTAGCTATCAAGGATTTCACCCATTATAAAGCTTACAGGCTTAATATTTGATACAGCATCACGATATTCACTGGCATTAACGTTTTCGTCAAAAACAATACGGGTGGTTGGTTTTACGGCATGGCTTGAAAGGGCATCACGGGTTTCAGCCTGCTGCTGCCAGGGATCATCTATTGTTACCCCAAATATTTTTGTGTCAGCAACTGTCTCTTCTACGCATAAACAAGAGGTCAATAAGATCAGTATCGCCAGGATATTCATAGATTGGCACTGTTTTGTTTTGTATTTTTCTAACAAGATTCAGCTGGACAACAGGTACACTTGCTGTCACTCTTATCATGAAACAATGTTCTTATAGTAGGTAATTTTTTCTCCTGTTTCAAATCAAAACAGGAAATACAATTTCGACCAATTTGACCAAAGCTGTAAAGCTATTATACTACTGATAATGCGTATCAGGTCAGAACAACCCTATTTCAGGAAAATCAAATTCATGACTTCAATCAGATCTCTTTTTCTCAGCCTCATCCCTTTCCTGCTTCTGTCTTCCTCCTGTACAGTTGCCAATACAGAAAACCCTCCGGTAGAGCCTCTGCTTATAACCAATGATAAACCATATAAACAGATCATTCAGGAAACTGTGGTTATTGACTCGCAGGTCTATACTATTCCTGCTTCCTGGCAGGGACAGAGAATAGGGGCCAGACCGCTTACAAAACCACCTCTTGTTCAGGTGCCATCAGAATTCGTCAAGGACGGCGGCAAAATATACCTGTTGCCAGAGGCCTGCGCAGCATTTAAGGCAATGGCCGAAACGGCAAAACAGAACAATATTCAAATGCTCATTGATTCCGGATATCGAAGTGAATGGTATCAGAAAAAAATATACAAACGACAAATGGAAAAGGGCAAAACCTTTGCTGAAGTCGCGCGTTACGTGGCTCCACCCGGATATTCCGAGCATATGCTTGGCCTGGCAGTGGATTTTCATCCCAGTGACTGGCGTTTTTTCAAAACAGATGTGTATCCGTGGTTAAAAGTGCACGCAGGAGAATTCGGATTTCGGGAAACTTATCCGGAACATGGCCCGGCCAAAAAGCCATGGGAACCATCTCACTGGCGATATCTTGCCCCAGCGACTCAACTGTGACAGCCAGGTAAAAGGTCACAGCTTTCACTGGAAACTCCTTGCATTCTATGTATACGTTTTGTAGCCTTATTTTCTACTTTTAGATAAATCTGCTTTGAATATTGTGGGCATTGCTTGCAGAAAAGTGAGCACTTATCACTTTCTATACGTTTAAAGAAGATAAGCTAACACCCCACGAGGGGTATAAGTGCCTTGTGGGTGTTTGTGACATTCTGTCTTAAAACTAATCCCGTAAAAGCTTGTTTTTTATTGCTACTTACATGAAGCAAGGCACTAATGAGCAAAAAGTCCCATTTAAAAAAAACATCTTTTTTCCTTTCTCTTTTCACCATTTTCTTATTTTTCATTTCTCCGCAGATATCTGCCCAAAATAATTCTGATCAATTAATCGTCGGTACAAAAATCGCGCCTCCATTTTCCATGAAAGATACAAATGGAGAATGGGAAGGCATCAGCATAGAGCTTTGGAAACGAATTGCCGAAGAATTAAACTTAAAATATCAGTGGAAAGAACTGAATCTCCATGACCTGTTAAGTGAAGTCGAAGCCTCATCTCTGGATGCAGCCATCGCTGCAATTACCATCTCAGCAGAGCGTGAACAAAAATTTGATTTTAGTCATGCCTATTATTCAACGGGGTTAAGTATTGCAATCCCAATTAAATCTGATAACCCCTGGATTGCTGTCATCAATGGTATTTTTTCCAGGCAAATGTTTATCATCACATTCACCCTGTTCCTGATATTGCTTGTTATTGGAGCCAGCACCTGGCTTCTTGAAAGAAAGACAAATTCCAAAAATTTTCATCCCAATATAGTTAAAGGTATCGCCGGTGGAATTTGGTGGGCTGCTGTTACCATGACAACTGTAGGCTACGGTGATATGACGCCAAAAACTTTGGGTGGACGTCTCATTGCTATCTTCTGGATGTTTTCTTCCATCCTCATAGTCGCAGCTGTTATAGCTACTGTAGCATCTACACTTACTTTAGCCAAAATGGATCCTTTAGTCATCGAACCAGATGATTTGGCAAAAGCAAGAATAGCCAGTATCGAAAAATCTATCAGCGATCGTTATTTAAAAAACCGCAAGCTGGAAGCCAAGTACTATGATTCTGTCTATGAAGGTCTTTTAGCAATCACGAACAATGATGTCGATGCAATGGTTTATGATGCACCACTCTTAAAATATACGATTAAAGAGAAATTCGGGGAGAAACTTAGTGTTATAAATAATCTATTTGAATACCAGAGCTATGGCATTGCATTCCCGGAAAAAAGCCAACTTCGTGAACCCGTAAATCGAGTCATGCTTAGAATCATTCATAGCGATGAATGGGAGAAAACCATAAAAAAATATTTAGTATCTTAATTATTATTTTCGTGTTTTTTATGGCAAGATATTTCTACAATGCCTGTGCAGCAAGGTTTGGGATAATAACCATTTCTTTAA
>DQTH01000134.1 GCA_015662865.1 Desulfocapsa sulfexigens | reverse complement strand
TCTCAAATTCTTGAAGCGTGCGGGGAAAATTTTCTTCCATAACCCACTACACTACATGTAGTAGTCGCTGGAGTCAAGTGCATACCCCAGTTTATATTTTTTGCGTAACTGGAAAATCCTGAAGGGTTCAGCAGTGCTCCACCAGCGCTCAATGCGCCTTAGCCTTTACAGCAGGCTGTGCAAGATTTGCCAATCAATCGCTGGTGGAATGGCGAGATGTCTTAAAACCTTACTGAACACGACCGTAAAGCGTCTTCCCCGGCTTGAACTTCACTGCGTAATGAGCAGGAATTATAATATCCTGACCAGTTTGGGGGTTACGCCCTTTCTTCTCGACACGCTCAACAACACTGAACGTTCCAAACCCCAGAAGGGTGACTTTTTCACCCGCTTTCATTGCTCTCACCATATTTTCAAGCACTCCATTTAAGACCATTTCCGCTTGTACCTTGGTGGTATTTGCTGACTTTGCAACTGAAGCAACTAATTCTGCCTTATTCATTTCATCCCCTTTTTAACCTCACAATCCTGGCCAATTGCCCTTAACAGGCAATAACAACAGGATCTTTAACTAAACAACAAAAGCTTCTTCTGTGGATGTAGAGACCATACAGGGGATAAAAAAACAATTGTTGAATATACGTATTTCCTCCTACGTATATTTACCTATATAAAAGTATTATTATAGGGATAACAGAGGTATAGAAAAAAACTATGGCACCTCGGGAAAGATCTTTATGCAATTAAATTATTAATTATTACTTGCATTCAAGACTGGGAACTACGATATCAATGGTCAGTCAGTTGGTGTCACAAAACCATTTCGAACTGCGAAATTGACAAGATCAACACTATTCTTCATGTCAAATTTTCTTAGTAAATTAGCACGATGATGATCAATTGTTCTTGGGCTGAGGCAGAGCATATCTGCCATAACTTTGCTGGTATGACCGGCTACCACCAGGTTAAGAACTTCTCTTTCCCTATTGGTAAGGGTTTCAAAGGGGGAACTGCGGTTGTTACGATACGCTGAAATCACATCATCCGCAAAGTCCTGGGAAAGGAAAGGAGAGAGATAGGATTTTCCATCCTGGATACGTTTTATGGCGAGCAGTAATTCTTCATCCGAATCTTCTTTCATCAGATAGCCGTCGGCTCCTGCCGACATTGCATGATAAAAATACTGTTTATTTTTATGCATGGTCAACATAAGGATCTTGATCCCAGGATAAAGCTTTTTTACCCTGCTTACAGCTTCAATACCTGTAAGCTTCGGCATGGATATATCCAGAATGAGAAGATCCGGTTGCGTTGTTTCAAGAAAGGCAAGCAACTCTTCACCATCGCCAACCTCACCGATGACAGTTAATGCCGGATTATTGCTGATGAGATTCCTGATTCCATGGCGAATCAGGGTATGATCATCAGCCAGGAGTATACGGTAAAGCGATTTCGTGCTGACCATCATTCCTCCTCTTTGAGAAAATTTCAAAAAACAAGCTGATAAAACTAATGGCTATTTAAAATATATATCTGAATTACTTTATAAAATCAAGAACAACCGGACAATGATCTGATCCGTAAATGTGCTGATAGATTTCAGCATCCACAATTTTCTTCCGACTGTTTTGATCAACACAGAAATAATCGATACGCCAGCCAATGTTCCTGTCCCGGGCCCGACTGCGGTAGCTCCACCAGGAATATTGTTCAGGTTCTTTGTTAATTGAACGAAAACTGTCTACCCAGCCCGCATCAGTAAAACTGTCCATCCAGGCACATTCTTCAGGTGTAAAACCTGCATTTTTTCTGTTCTGCTTTGGATTGGCAAGATCAATTTCTTTGTGGGCGACATTGTAATCCCCACAGACCACCACTGATTTAGTTTTAGCCAGATCCTCTGCAAAATTCTGCAGCATTACGTTAAAGTCGTGTTTAAAATCCAGTCTACTCAAATCATGTTTTGAATTTGGGAAATAACAGTTTATGAAATAGTACGTTGGAAATTCAAGGGTGAGAACCCGTCCCTCTTCATCAAATCGGGCATCTCCGATTCCCCGGATAACACTCTGTGCCTTTTCCTTGCTATAGGTAGCCACACCGGAATAACCTTTACGCTCGGCACTGTAAAAATAACTGTGGTAACCTTTAAGCTTTTGCAGGGCATCCGGCAACTGCTCAACCATGGCTTTAATTTCCTGCAGCGCCAGCACATCAGGAGCCATTTCCTGCAAACTCTCCATAAATCCCTTCTTATAAACTGCCCGAAGCCCGTTGACATTCCAGGAAACGAGGCGAAGAACATCCCCATTTACATTTTTCTGTTTGAGTTTTCGTGGAGTGACTCCAATGCGTGGACAATCGTCAGCTAAAACACACCTATCGCAGTGGGGCGCCACAGGCCGGCATGTACCCTGCCCAAAGGCGACGAGCAATGAATTCACAGAAATCCAGTATTTATCCGGTAACTTGTCACGAAGCGCCATCTCTGTCTGCTCCGGTGTTTTTGTATCAAAATACCCCCAGATATTCATGATCCGATGCACATGGGTGTCCACACAGATAGCGGGAATCCCGAATGCCTGGGCAAGAACCAGATTGGCTGTTTTTCTTCCCACTCCGGGCAGTGAAAGCAGGCTCTCCATGGAATCGGGTACTTTTGAGCCAAAATCAGCCGCCAGTTTCCCGGGCAGGGCTGCCAGATACTTTGCCTTATTTTTATAGAAACCAACTGGATAAATAATCTTTTGCAGACTTGCTTCGTCGAGTTCTGCAAGCTCTTCGGGGCTGCCCGCTTTTGCAAACAACCGCCCGGAAGCCTCTGCTGTCACTTCATCCTTGGTTCTGGCCGATAAAATTGTAGCAACCAGCACCTTAAACGGATCTTTTGTTTGAACTGCAATCAGATCCACCACAGGAACCTGATAATTTTGCACTTCTTTTTCAAGAATTCCTATGAATTTATCTATGTCTATGGTCATTTTCCCTACCTTATTAATCAATTTTTTTTTCAAGCACCTCATTTTAACGGGTTCTTTTCCAGTAAACAAGGATTGTATGACTTTGCTATTTGCACAAAGGGCGGACCATAGTTAATATGAATTCATAATGAAAAAAACTGACACCATCAAACCTCTTCCGGCGACCTGGGAAGAGTGCAAAGCACGCGGCTGGAACGAGACAGATATTGTACTCATCACAGGAGACGCCTATGTTGATCACCCGTCTTTTGGAGTTGCCCTGATCGGCAGGCTTCTGGAAAGCAAGGGCTATCGGGTGGCGATACTTGCCCAGCCCAGATATGACAGCAACACTGATTTCAGGATGTTTGGCAGACCCCGCCTCTTTTTCGGAATTACCGGCGGCAACCTTGACTCCATTGTGGCCAACTATACAGGAAACGGCAAAGTACGGGACAAAGACGCTTATTCTCCCGGCGGCAATCCCTGGTATGGAAATAAAAAAGAAAAAAACGCAAGGCGCCGACCTGACCGGGCTTCCATGCTCTACACAAATCTTGCCCGCTCAGCTTTCAAAGATGTTCCCATAGTACTTGGCGGTGTGGAGGCATCCCTGCGGCGTTTTGTTCACTATGACTATAAACAGAAAAAACTGCGCGGCTCATTGCTCAGTGATGCCAAGGCAGACATTCTTGTGTATGGCATGGGAGAACAGGCTGTTCTTCAGATTGCGGAACGACTGGATAAAGGGTTTGATCTGTCTGGAATAAAAGGAACCTGTGAACGACTCAGCGACAAAGTGTTCCAAAGCAGGCACAATGATGAAGAGAAACAGAGAAGCGTTTTTTTACCATCCTGGCAGGACATTCTCAAGGACAATGATTTGTTCCTGCAGGCTGAAAAAACAGTGGACTCCCAGGCCAGAAGTTATGCGGATAGATTGCTGATCCAGAAACAGCAGAGTTCATGGATCATCCAGCAGCCACAACCACCTCAGTTGACCACTAGCGAGATGGACAGCCTCTATGAGCTGCCCTTTACACGCCTTGAGCACCCGGCATTTGCTGATGTCCCGGCTGCCAGAATGATTCAACATTCTCTGACCACTGTTCGCGGCTGTTCCGGTAATTGTTCCTTTTGCGCCATTACTCGCCATCAGGGGCCATCCATCACAAGCCGAAGCCATGAGTCTTTATTGCGTGAAGCCAAACAGGTGAGTTCCATGAAAAACTTCACGGGAACCATCAGTGATCTTGGCGGCCCCACGGCCAATCTATATGGAGTTTCATGCCGTATCGGGTCCTGCAAAAAACATGATTGCCTCTACCCGAAGGTGTGTAAAAATCTCCAGGTCGATGAAGAAGCCTTCCTATCGCTTCTGCGTAAAATATCAGCTCTGCCGGCAATCAAAAATGTTTTTATTTCATCCGGCCTGCGCCTCGAACTTCTCAGGAAAACGCCATTGCTCTTCAAAGAGATTATCCGTTCCCACACTCCGGGTGTGATGAAAATTGCTCCTGAACACACGGAACAGGACGTGCTTGATCTCATGCATAAAGAATCACATGAACAGCTGGAAGAATTCCTGAAGCTGGGCCGAAAGATCAGCCGTGAGTTGAAAAAAAATATCCTTTTCACCCCGTATATTATCTCTTCTCATCCGGGATGCACAGAGTCACACACTGCAAACATGGCAAAAACCCTTAAAAAACTGGGTCTTGAATTAAGACAGTTCCAGGATTTTACGCCCACTCCAGGCACTCTTGCAACCGCCATGTATGTAACCGGGCTGCATCGGGATACAGAAAAACCGATTTATGTTGCCCGCGGACAGGCAGAACGCATGAAACAGCGCCGTATCCTGGAACGGTTACTTCACACAAAAAAACATACTCAACGCGTAATGCGTCGAACAAGACACAAAAAAAACCCCAGCTCCTTCAGGAATAAAAAACAGTAAGCAGGTACTGCTTCATTCAAGATAGCAAAACAGAGTTCAATAACTTCCTGTCATGATTGACAGCTGAACTTTTCTAACTCTTGCCCAGCACTGTCCCGACTGCTCTGAACAACTCATTACCGACAATCGGCTTAAGGACATATTCTTCTATACCCATTCGCAATGCTTTTTCTCTTGAAACCAGATCACTGTGCCCGGTACAAAGAATAACATGCAGATTCGGATTAACTTCCCTGGCCGCGAGAGCCAATTCAACACCTGTCAGGCAAGGCATGGTCTGATCGGTGATAAGCAAGTCAAACTGTTCCGGGTGCTTGATTATCTTTTCCAAGGCAACTCTGCTGTCGGTAGTTGATGTAACTCTGTACCCTTGATTTTCCAGCTGACGTTGGAGAATCCTGACAAGAAAGGGCTCGTCATCAACAATCAGAATATGTTCACTGCCACCTTTGGGCGAAAAGGATTGTTCAGTATCTGGCACTGTTGTGGCAGATTGGCCCTGCCAGACAGGAAGAAAGACCTGAAAAGCACTCCCTTTACCAAGAGTACTTTGAACTTTAATAAATCCTCCGGCATCCTGCACTATACCATGGATAACCGCAAGACCCAGACCAGTACCTTTCCCCTGTTCTTTTGTTGTAAAATACGGATCAAAAATCCGATCCATTGTCGTTGTATCCATGCCACATCCTGTATCTCTGACCGAAAGAACGACAAAAGGTCCTGGTGGCAATAAACTATCAACTGTTTCAAAGCTTGTGAGTTCCATCTGTTGCAAACTCACAGTCAATGTTCCTTTTTCATCAGACATGGCATGCAGAGCATTGGTACAGAGATTTATCACGATCTGGTGGATACTGGTGGGTGCAGCGAGAATCACTTCACATTCAGGATCGATGTTTTGTTCAATGGATATGGTTGTCGGCAGGGATGCACGCAACATTTTCAATGCTTCTTTCACAATTAAATGCATTCGGAGAGGCTGCTTTTCTGTGACAGATTTACGGCTGAAAGTGAGAATCTGTTGAACAAGATCTGAAGCCCGTTTTCCAGCCACAATAACCTGGGCAATATCTTGGCCGATGGCGCTGTCTTCAGTAACTTCATTTTTAATCAATTCGGAAAATCCCATGATCGCAGACAGGATATTGTTAAAATCATGAGCAATTCCTCCTGCCAAGGTACCGATTGCCTCCATCTTCTGGGCTTGCAGCAGCTGAATCTGTAACTGTTTTCGTTCTTCTTCAGCTCTTTTCTGTCCAGTTATATCCTGAAAAATATGGACTGTTCGGCTGGCTGTTTTATTGTCATCAAGAATCGGATAAACAGAGAACTTCAAACTTCGCTGTCCTTCGGTGACTTCTATGGATCCCGGTCCACATGTTCTGTTTATCTGTTCAAATGGGCAATTTGCGATCGGTCCATCGGAGCCATGCGCGACTTCCCAGCAATGACGGCCAACCATATCCCTGGTTTCACCACCGAACAGTCTCTCCATTCCCTTGTTACTCTGTATTATTCTCCGTTCTTCATCGAGGATGCAGATTCCTTCAGGAATGGCATCAAATGTAGCCTGCCACTCTGCAGCAGCCTTCTCCATTTCAATCTTGACCCACTCTGCAAGGATTACCAGTGGATATTCTTTACCGATAACAACGTCAACTTCTCCGTTTCGCAGGGCATCTAATGCCTCTTCAGCTTCTATAACATGCGCTTTAAGATCCTCATTGGTGATTGCCTGATCACTCATGAAGTTTCCTCCTTAATTCCAAGTGCCTTGAGCACTTCACCGGAATCATTCAAAGAGCCGATGATAGTGGTTGGCGGTTGGGTGGAGGTAAGAATCAGTGTCGGTGCCACCAATACATTATGTTTGAGCGCACTTTTAAAGTCCTGTAGTACATCTATAATTTCCAGATGATACTTATCCTGAAGTTTTGTTTCACATAACTGTTCAATGGATTTACGGGCCAGTCGTGAATTTCTGTCATCGCCTGCCACAAAAAGCTTCAGTTGATAAATATCGGTACCATCTCTTTTGATGTTATCTTTTTTATCCATTACCGGTCACCTTTTTTGGGTTTACCCTTTTCCGGGAAGGCTTTTTAACCGGTTGCGAGATCAAATTTCTGTCACGCATGACATTCAGCTCTTCGACTCTCTGCTGGTTTATATCCACTTCCAGCTGCAGAGAGGCCAGGACAGTTTCAGCCGTCAGTAATTCAGCCTGTCGACGCTCATTTTCTGCAGCAGCTAAAGCTTTCAGACGAGAGACCTCAGCAGTTTTGATTGTGACCGCGGTATTTCTTTTGCGACTCTCCAGATCATCTTTAGCTTCTTGAATTTTTCGGGCAGTGCCTGTCATAACACCTGACTGGCCAACATAGACATCAATTATATCAAGACCGCTGGTTGATATCACAAATTCACGAATCTGATTGGAATGTGCGGAACCACGCGACTTCAGAACCTGAATAGTACGATTGAGTTCACCATCTTCCTGTTTATATCGTATAAAAACAACCGTATCAATTAATGATGAAACACCGCTTCCGGTTATCTCTAACTGGGCATCGTTGCCACTCGTCTGGTTAGTCAGGATCAGTGTGATGCCACGTTCCTTGAGAAAATTTAACAAACGTATCATATAGTCAAAAGCCGCCTGTTTGCCACCAAAGCGCTCAACGGCAGAAAGGGCATCAAGTACCATATGCTGTGGTTTAAATTGTTCAGTCTCGGCGATAATCTGCATAAGATGTTCTTCCGCTCCCATGGACTCAGGTATCACCGACTGGAAATGAAGCAATCCGGAGTCATAGTACTTCTTCAGATCCACATTTACCCCGGCCACGTTATGAATAACAGCCTCCTGGGACTCCTCAAAGCTAAGAAAAAAAACCTTATCCTTCATCTTGCAGGCATTCTGAACAAATGTACTGGCTAATATGGTTTTTCCTGTTCTCGGTTCTCCTGCGAGCAGGTTGCAGGAACCACGGTAAAAACCGCCTCCAAGCATGCCATCCAGACGAAGAACTCCAGAAGAAATCCTGGCCCCAAAAGCCTTATGGCGAAGAGAAATTCTGGATATGGGAATCAGGCGAATACCCTGATCAGTTATCACATACGGACACTCGTTACGCTCAAACCCGGAACCGCGATATTTGACAACTCGTAACCGTCTGGTCGCAACCTGTTGATTGATCCGCGCATCCATACTGATAACGCAGTCTGACATGGAAAAGAAAAAATCCTGAAATTGCATGCGGGGAGTATTTTCACTGGGCTTTTGGGTGATGAGCACAGTCATGCCTTCTTCACTGAGCCATTCACTCAATATATGAAGTTCTGCGCGTACACGTTGATAATCAGGATAAATAAGAAACAGGACATCCAGAGCATCCAGAACTATCCGTTTTGCCCCCATTGCCTTGGCCTTGCCGGAAATAATTGCCAGCAGAGGTTTGAGGCTGAAGTCACCATTTATGGTATCTGCGTCCAATTGACCTTGCATAACAAAAAATTTGTTCTCTTTTTCCTGGGCTGCAAGATCCCAGCCCATGGTGGCAGCATTTCCTCTGATCGCGTCCTCTGATTCTTCGAACCCGAAAAAAATTCCCGGTTCCCCTGCTAAAGCACCACGATAAAGGAATTCAATTCCCATGGTTGTTTTGCCGCTACCATGACTACCGGTAACCAGAGAAGTTCGTTTAGCCGGGAAACCTCCCCTGAGTATATCATCCAGCCCTTGGACATGGGTTGGCGTTTTAAGAATAGGTGTTTTGGGGAAAGGTACTGGTGCCTGGGATGCTTCTGTTCTTTTGTCCATTTTTCCATTCCCCATGAAGATTAAAATGGGTCGACCTGAAAAAAGCTACGATTCTGGTATGTTGCAAGATTGGGAATTTAAACTGCTGCCAGGTATAATTTTTCATTTATACCAGTTTTCTTCGTTAGGCAAGGTCTGGAACAAGACATCTTTAATATCCAGGATGTGACAGCGAAGAGGCTTCATCCACAACTTGAGCATTAAAAACAGTGATGAACAAAATATGACCCTAAGACTGGTCAACACTCTGTTTCAGCACATTATTACTTTATAGCTTCTTCATAACAGAAAGCCAATACCACAAAGTTCCCGTGAACTTGACGCCTCGGGACAGGCAAAAAAAAGGCTGATTATGACCTGTGTCATAATCAGCCTTTCCTGACTCAACAAGTGCGACTGCACTTAAGTGTTAACCGCTTCAGCCGCTCTTTTTAGGTGCAGCTTTTTTTGCATCACCGGCGCTACCTGCGTCGTGTGTACCACTTCAGCCACTGGCTGCCGGATCTTTCTTCATTCCGGACTTTGCTTTATCCATGGCTTTTTCAGCATTTTCTTTGACGCTACCTGCGTCACCTTTTGTTCCGCCTCAGCCACTACCTGGGGCGGTTTTTTCAGTGCTAACTGCACTGGGCTTATCAGCACTTCAGCCACTAGCAGCACCAGCACTACCGGGAACGGCAACACCGCCGCCTGCCAACAGGCCAACGACTCCGATTCCGGCAAGGATCTTTTTCAGTTCCTTTGCGTCCATGGTTTTTTACTCCTTGGTTAAGATTTGTCCTTTTCTAAATGAAAAAGACAGGTCAGGGTAAACCAGAACAGATCTACCCTATTATCAAGAATTCTTCCCAATTTAGCATGTTACTCATTCTGTGTCAAAAGGTTTCTATTCAACAAAACCCTTACATATCAAGCTCCTCCGGTGAAAATGTAACAGCATCGCCTAGACTGTCACAGTCCAGAAAAAGCATGAACAGACGATCCATTCCCATGGCAATTCCTGCAGCCTGATCGATACGCCCTAGATCCTGCAGAAATAATTCCGGCATTTTCTCCGGCCTTCCAGAACCTGCATCCATCTTTGCGTACTCTTCCTCAAAACGACTTCGCTGCAGAACAGGATCTGTAAGTTCTGAAAAACCATTGGCCAGCTCAACTCCTGACACATACAACTCAAATCGCTCAGCCAGTTTCGGCTGTCCGGGTTTAGGACGGGCAAGAGATGCCAGTTCCAAGGGATAGTCATATAAAAAAGCAGGTTTTTCTTTACCTAAATGCGGTTCTATTTCTTCCACCAGCAGAAGATCAAACCTGTTCTGTTGTATAGCTCTTGCCGGGGAAACTGAACAATATTTCTGAAACGCCTGAGCAACTGTCATTCGTTCCCATGGTTCATGCAGAGGTACAGGGAAGGTGCAGTCCGCCATTTCCGACTGTAAAAAACAAAACAGGCCTTCACAGTCCAACATCAAATCCGTATAGTCTGCATCCAGGCGATACCACTCAAGCATCACAAACTCTTCATGATGCAGGCGACCGCGTTCACCATATCTGAAACAGCGGCAGACCTGAAAGATCTTTTCACATCCGGCAGCGAGCAGGCGCTTCATGTATAATTCAGGGGAAGACTGGAGGAAATGCGTTCCCGAAGGAACAGGGACAATATTTTGTTCGGGAATAAGCAGGGGCTGGCGGATGGGAGTGTCTACTTCAAGAAAACCCTGACTTTGAAAAAAAAAACGAATTGCCTGAAAAAAGGCTGCACGCTTATGCAGCCTTTTTTTATCAAGCATAAAAAATTATTCTTTCACACGGGTCACATAAGCCCCCGTCCGGGTATCGATCTGAATTTTATCCCCTTCAACAACAAAAGGAGGGACCTGAAGGACATAGCCGGTCTCCACTGTGACAGGCTTGGTATCATTACCAGAAGTATCGCCTTTTGCCCAGGGATCAGCAACTGTAACCACAAGATTTACAAATATCGGCAAGGTTACATCAATGGGCTTTTCATCAAAAAAGAGTACATCAAGCTCCATGTTATCCTGCAAAAAGCTGATATTGTCACCCAGCTGTTCCTTGGTAATAAAGGTCTGTTCGTAATTCTCCGTATCCATAAAATGATACTCATCACCCTGATTATAAAGGTACTGCATTTTTCTCTCTTCAAGGGCAGGTTTCTCAAATTTTTCATTGGAGCGGTAGGTCTGTGAAAACTGGTTTCCGGTGATCATATTCCGCATCTTACATCGATATAATGATTGCCCTTTACCGGGTTTTGAAAATTCAAAATGAGTGATTATATATGGGGCACCGTCAATCAGGATTTTCAGCCCTTTACGCAAATCAGAAGCACTTAACATACTTTTTCTCCATCAATTCCAGATCATTGAGAGGTGATCCATTCTATAATAAAACGTAATTTAATTGATTGATAAACTCATAAAAAGTTAAAATCTAAAATGAATTTGCAAAAAAACTCCATATTCGAGGCGCAACAAAAATCAAATTATTTCAACGTACCAGAGTACGGTGAAATGATTTGATTTTTGTAGCAACGAAGAAGATGGAGAGTTTTTACGAAGCCATCATTAATTAAAAACTTGTTACTATACCCGTAGCAAAGTATCTTTGGCAACCCATAAAAAATTGAACCAGTACCAAAACCAGACAACTGAGCGTAGATAAAGAGCTTTTTATGGACCGGGATAGCAGAGAAGAAATAAATACAGCCACAAAACATCAATCATGGTTTCGTGAAGGCGCAATGGCATCATGGCCGATCTGTTTTGGATACATTCCCATTGGTCTGGCTCTGGGAGTTCTGGCCAATCAGGCAGAGATTCCTGTCTGGGCAGTTACAATGATGTCAATCATGGTCTTTGCCGGCTCTGCACAGTTTATCTGTGTTGCCATGCTGGCTGCCGGAGCCTCAATCTGGTCGATTATTCTCACGACTTTTGTGGTTAATCTGCGTCATTTCCTGATGAGTTCTGCCATTGCTGTACACCTGAGCAGTTTACACCGTCTGTTTCTCAGCTGTTTCGCCTATGGCATTACTGATGAAAGCTTTGCTGTCAACATGACGCACTTTCGAGAAGGCAATTGGGATCACAGGCGGGCAATCACAGTCAATCAACTGGCAAATTTCGCCTGGGTTGCCTCCACCACCATTGGCGCACTCGTCGGCCAGCTTATCCCGACAGGAGCGTTTGGAACCGGCTATGCACTCACAGCCATGTTCCTGGCCCTTCTCCTGTTCCAGCTTCATGATGCGGTATATATATTGACAGGACTCCTTGCAACCGGGATAGCAGTTGCATGGTACCTGTTTATTCCAGGAGACAGTTATATCATCGGTGCCTCTGTTTCAGCGGCAACTCTGGGTTATTTTTTTAAGCGATGCAGGGAAAAGCGCAGATGAATTTTCTAGATTATCTCTTTTTATTTGGCGGAATGGGACTTGCCACATACCTTCCCCGCTGGCTTCCACTGTTCTATCTGGCAAACCGGAACCTGCCCAAATGGCTGGTTGACTGGCTGAGCCTTATCCCGGTGGCTATACTCTGTGCTCTGCTTGCCCCCATCCTTTTTACAAATCAGACAGCACGCACTCTGGAACTCGGAAAACCTGAGTTCATTGTGGCCATTCCAACTCTTATTTTTGCTGTAAAGACAAAAAGTCTTGGGGGAACAGTTCTGGTGGGAATGGGCCTCTACTGGCTATGGGGCCTCCTGTTCTAAACCAATACTTAATAGCAGTCGCTTATTCGCCAAACAGGGCCTGGCTGAGCTGCTGGTCACGGTCATATAAATCCTTATTAAAATGTATGACACCTTTTTTATCGACCCAGGCAGTCTGGTAGACAATATGCACCGGGATAGGACGCTTAAGCCTGACAACTTTACGTGTGTTTGCGTCTATGGTCTCTTCGATCAATTTCGCTGTCCAATCTGCATCATTGTCACCAAGAAGGAATTCAGCCAGTTGCCTTGGTTTGCTGAGCCTGATACAGCCATGACTGAAAGCCCGGTTCGGCTGATCAAAAAGATCATGCCCCGGGGTATCATGCATATATACGCTGTATTTATTTGGAAAAACAAACTTGACCACACCAAGTGCATTCCACGGTCCCGGTTCCTGACGCAGTTTATAGCGACTTATCTGTTTCCTGCTGACCTGATTCCAGTCAATATTTTGAGAATCAAGCTCGACGCCGTCAGCCTGCCAGTTTGAAAACAACCGGATATGTTTACTCTCCAGATAATTGCTGTCCTTTCTCAATTCCGCTAACATTTCATTTCTGGCAATGGCTGGTGTGATATTCCAGAAGGGATTGAAATCAAGATATTTAATACTATCACTGAAAACAGGCGTCTCATGATGCTGCTTACCGACAATCACACGCATTTCAAGCTGGACGACATCATCCACAACACCCTGCAGTTCAAAACCGGCAATATCAATAAACACATATTTGGCGCCCAGCTCACGCTCTGTCCATCGCCAGCGCTCCATATTGATCAAAATCTGCTGAATTCGTTTTTCCACAGGAACATTGAGAGCTGCAAGAGTATTTTTGCCGATGATGCCATCAACCTTCAACCCGTGCCGATCCTGAAAACGCTTCACTGCATGTTCAAGCTCATTGTCATACAGATCATTGTTTATTATCCCGACCGGTTCAACATCTCCGGTTATCGTCAACAGCTTCCTGATATCCGGCACCCTGACATCAGATTTATCAGGATGCAGAGTTTTGTCGGTTCCGATATGCGGCCAGCCCCCCAGTCCTGAAATATCTCTGTACTTCTTCAATTGCTCCCTAAGAGCCCGGTAATGGTGATGACCTGGTGCAAGATTTGTAAGATAAGCTGCAATATCGCCAGACTTACGAGCTTCGGACAATGCTGCAAGCGGATCGAAAATGACACAACCTGCCTGGTCAAACAATTTGGGATTTTTGAGCTTGGGGGCCAGACGCCCCTCCCTCATATCATAAATGAAGGTTAGAAGACCGAGGGTAAGGTTGAGATCCAGCCTGACCAGTTGAGACGCTGTCCGGCTCTGCCAGAGAGAAGCTATTCTGTTCACCCCGTAATCACTACCATTTAAGCCATCTGCCTCCGCATTACTTAAGACTGCAAAAATATGCTTTCCCTGCTCAGTCGGACCTTTTTCAGTCACCCAGAGAGGATGGATACCAAGCCCATTGTAGACAGTCGCCAGCCACTGATCCTGACACTTCATACCAGCATCAGACCAGGCAGGCCCGATTAATTCTTCCGGATAGTTATTCAGTTCCATGGATAATGCTGTGTGCAGCTGCTCAGGAAAACCAACAGCCAGGGTTTCACTGGAACAGAAACTAAACGCCAGCAGTAAAAAGCTGATACAAATGAACAAAAAACTCTTTTCCACTAACTTCTTTCGTATTTTTCGCAGGATAAGCATATCAGGTCCTTGACAAAAAAAATGTTCTCTATTTTAATCAATAAACTATTGATTATTATTTTTTGAAATCTTAAGCTAACTTCTGCTTTCTTCACATTCTTTCATCATCAAAAATGCAAGAGCACCTTTTTAATCGAAGAAAATTTCTTGGTAAATCGCTCCAGCTTGCCGCTGGGGCTACTCTGCTTTCCCCAGCTCTTTCCCTGGCCAGGAACCTGGAAATCTGTGACCTTTCCTTTTACCACACTCACACCGGCCAATCACTTGATATTGCATACAAAATATCCGGACAATATGATTCTGCAGCACTACAGAAAGTAAACTACCACCTGAGAGATTTTCGTACCCGGGAAACACATCCCATCGACCCCTGTCTTCTGGATATTCTCTATACTGTCAAGCAGCATGCAGGCGGAGGAGTGTATGAAGTAATTTCGGGATATCGTTCGCCTAAAACCAATGGAATGCTCCGAAAAAGAAGCAATGGCGTTGCTAAACGGAGTCTGCACATGAAGGGTAAAGCCATTGACATTCGTCTGACCGGAATCAAAACAAAAGAACTCCGGGATATTGCGCTCTCTCTGAAACAGGGCGGTGTTGGTTATTATCCAAAATCAGATTTTATTCATCTCGACACCGGCAGGGTGCGTTGCTGGTAATTTCTCATTCACAACAAAGATTAGAGCAACAATAACACACCCCAAACCAGCAGAACCAGACTCAGTGAAAGAAAAACTGCAGCTGAGCCCTGATCTTTAGCCCGTCCTGAAAGTTGATGCTGTTCACTTCCAAATCTATCCACCACAGTTTCTATAGCAGAGTTGAGTACTTCTATTATTAGAACAAGAATTACACTGCCAGCCAGAAGTGCTTTCTCCACTCCTGTTTCACCCAGGTATAAACCAAGAGGGATCAGCAACAGGGCGAGAATGCTTTCCACACGAAAGGCCTCTTCTTCCCGGAAAGTTGCCAGTAATCCCTGCAAAGAATAGCCACAACTCTGTACAATTCTTCTTTTAAAAAGATTACTGATAGACTTTGCCATTATACCTCAACCAGCCATCTGTATGGCGGCCACTGGGATCGTGATGTGTCCAATGGAGAACACCGCCCTGTGAAGTCCATTCATACTCGCCGTAAAAACTCACTTTATCACCTTTTTTCAATCCGGGAAGCCTGTAAGCAATATCAATATTATGGGCAACCAGTACTGTCTGACCGGGCCTTGTCTGAAGAATAAATTTCTGGTGCTGCAAACCTTTACGATCATCGGGTAGAACTTTCTTCACCACACCCTGGCCCTGGATCTGAAGATCTGTCAGTTTGTCTTCAAAGGCACCCTGAATCGTTGTTTGGAGGGCATCCGTGCCTGAAAAGGTGGAATTAGGTACAGAAGGCCCCTGTTGCTGTGCAAGAATGTAAATAATTATTGCCAGAACAGCTATTAAGATATTCTTCTTATTCATTTATCTTTATGAACTTATTATCCTTTAACACCTTGAAATGTTTTCTTGTTTACCCTAAAAGTTTCCAGGAAACTAACCTGCATTTCTCACGAGTTGAGGCGGCATATGCGAGGAACGAATCAACAAGCGATTATGGGCTATGTTTGTTGGTTCAGAGATGAAGCAGATGTGACCGCATCTACTCGCCTTCGGTGAACATTTTGTAAAAAAGCAGGCAGTTATCATGTTCAGTATTTCCACAGTAATCTACTGTTCTTATCTGCTCAAAACAAAATGTTCATGAGAAATGCGGGCTAAACCAGGCTACTTGCCATTTACCTGTGGCTGAAAGTCAAGCAGCACCTTCGCAACCTGATCATAAGTTTTTGCAAAATGTATTTTAAATCCTTCTTTAACATGATCGGGGAGAGTCTCAAAATCGCCCCTGTTTGCCTCCGGCAAAATCAGTTCATGAATAGCATTACGCTTGGCAGCAATCACCTTTTCTTTTATTCCACCAACAGGCAAAACTTTTCCAGTGAGGGTCAGTTCTCCTGTCATGGCCAGATTACGTTTCAACCTTTTTCCAAGGCTCAGGCTGAGTAATGCTGATGCCATGGTTATTCCGGCACTCGGCCCGTCTTTTGGAGTAGCTCCTTCCGGTACGTGAAGATGGATATAATGTTTTTTAAAAAAATCTTTTTTTACGCCATAACGCGTTGCATTTGAGAGAAGAAAGCTGTAGGCGATTTCAGAGGACTCACGCATAACATCGCCAAGCTGTCCTGTCTGCTTAAAGCCACCATGCTCGCCAGATACAGCTGAAGCTTCCACCGCCAGTGTAACTCCGCCAAGGGCTGTCCAGGCAAGCCCTGTAACAACACCCATTCCACTGATAAGAGATTCTTTTCTAAAAAATGGTTTACCTAAAAAGTCCTCAATATTTTTTACTGTTATCGATAGGGTGAGTTTGGGATCTTCAAGAAACTGAACAACAGATTTTCGGACAATCTTCAGAAGCTGTTTCTCAGTTTTTCTGACACCTGCCTCGCGGGCATAGCCTTCAATGAGAAGTCTCAGTGCAGCTTCACTGATTCTAAGTTGTGTCTTTTTTATCCCTGCCTTTTCCAAGGCTTTTGGCCAGAGATGATTCCTGGCAATGGCCATTTTTTCTTCGGTAATATAACCTGAGAGACGAATAACTTCCATACGGTCAAGGAGTGGTCCCGGGATAGTATCAAGCTGATTAGCAGTGCAGATAAAGAGTACTTTGGAAAGATCAACACGCAGATCCAGGTAATGATCAAGAAAGTCTTCATTCTGTTCCGGATCCAGAACTTCAAGCAGTGCGGATGCCGGATCACCACGAAACGAAGCCCCTATCTTATCGATCTCATCAAGCATGATCAAAGGATTTGCTGTCTTCACCTCTTTTAAAGCCTGAACAAACTTTCCTGGCATGGCACCAATATATGTGCGACGGTGGCCTTTGATCTCAGTTTCATCCCGCATACCGCCAAGACTGAACCGGTAAAATTGCCTGCCCATGGCCTCTGCAACAGAACGGCCGATTGAAGTTTTTCCAACACCGGGAGGCCCAACAAGGACCATGATAGAGCCGGCAATTTCCTTTTTATAGGCACCCACAGCAAGAAACTCTATAATACGCTCCTTCACATCATCGAGACTGTCATGATCCCGATCAAGAATCTGTCTTGCCTTTTTTATTCCCAGTTTGTCTTTAGAGTAAACTCCCCAGGGAACTACTGTCATCCACTCAAGATAATTTCTTGTTACAGCATATTCCTGAGACCCTTTTTCCAGATAGCTTAATTTTTTCAGTTCATCATCTATTCTTTCCGACACTGCTTCAGGGGGTTTGAGTTTTTCCAGACGTTTTTCGAATTCTTCGGCATCAGATTTTCTGTCATCTTTAGTTATGCCCAATTCACTCTGGATGGTCTTCAGTTGCTCGCGAAGGAAGAATTCTCTTTGGCGCTTACTGAGCTTTGCATTCACATCCTTGCTGATTTCACCATGCAGTTTAGTGATCTCGACTTCCTTATGCAGAAGAGGAAAAACACGTTGCATCCGTTCAAGCACAGGTAGGGTTTCCAAGACCTTCTGCAGCTCTTCTCCAGAAGCTGTGGTGAGAGTTGCAGCGAAATCGGTAAGAGGTGCTGGCTCACTTGGTGAAAAATACTGTAGGGCCTGTTTTAATTCTTCCCCATGCAATGGATTTGACTGAACCAGCTCTTTTACAGCAGAGATTATAGACAGAGCATAGGCTCTGATTTCCGTATCGTCCATGGTGATCTTGTGATCTTCCTCTGAAGGATATTCAACCTCCACCAGAAAAGGGACCTTCCTACTGAGCCATCGCGCAATACGAAATCGCTGCAATCCCTGGCAAATAAAATGAATGTTGGATTCCTGCATGGTGGGTTTCAAAACTTTACCCACGCACCCCACCTGTGAGAAATCCTCCGGAGCTGTATCCTGAGCAGGAATATTGCTTGTGTAAACTAATCCCACAAGCTTTTGATCTGTCTCGCCAATTTTCTGTATTGTCTCCTTCCAGTACTCACCGGATAAAACAATTGGCTGAACCTGGCCTGGGAAAAAAGGACGACTGGCAATGGGAATCAGATAAAGCAGCCGGGGAAGAATCTGACTTGGAAGGGCAATTTCGTTACGTTCATCACCGTCATTAATTACTTCAACTTCTCCATGAATTGCGTTTTTATCCAGCAATTCCCGAAGCAAGCCTCGTTGTAGTTTGAAAACGGGTATATAGGCCATTTGATTTAGCAATATACCGTTTTTAACAT
>DQTH01000236.1 GCA_015662865.1 Desulfocapsa sulfexigens | reverse complement strand
TGACAGAAACAACCGCCAAACTAATGTAGATTGGCAATTCAAGACAGATGACGCTCGCATTAAGCTAAAGCGACTTTATCCGAAATTTTAAATTATACTGTGTACTAGAACCGGCATAATCACCAAATCGTCCATCAGCCCAACTATCATGGCCAATCAGACAGATATCGTTGCTAATCTTAACCACACCTGATGTTGGCAACCAGTGAAGCCATTTGGATCTGTTGCACAATTCTTCTGTCATTCTGCGAACTGATTCGATTGAACCACCGTAATAATCATGATTTCCCAAGACGAAATAGACAGGAGCCTGATATATATCCTCGAAAAGTTGCAGATGGAGTTCGAGTCGTTTGGCTGTGGAAATATCACCTGTCAAAAAAATCCCATCAAACCCTTGGTCAGCAAGCTCTTCCACAAAAGTGACAGCCTTTTTATCTCGTAGAAACTCTAGATGTATATCAGTCAACCAGGCGTGTCGCATTCTTTATTTTTCCCTTGCCAATGTCTTTATCTTTCACGATTACCAGTAGCTTTCGGCCTAAAATAATGACTTGGGGTTATAAACGGCGTATCACCCCGTTTACAAGATGGGAGCCATTGCCAATTCTTAAACCAAGGGGTTTTTGAGGAAATAAAAACGTTGCTGGCCCCATCTGCAGTACGAAGGGCTTTAGGCTTGTTCATCATCCCACATATCTCTATAAGCTAAAACATATTCTGCTGTTGCCTGGGGATGTATGGCATAATAATATCCGCAGAGTTTTTTGAAAAGGATCAAGACGGTTTCATCAAAGGCGAAATCAAGCAAGCTATCCAGAGTATGCTCGATCAGTTTGATATCCTGGCTGTTAGTTTTCACGATACTGTTAACTAGCGGAGTATTGAGAATTGCAGCTTCTTCAGCCAGGTTTTGACAGTAAAGAGACAGATTTTTTACTCGTTCAACCAAATTATCAGGGTCTTCTGTTCGCATTTGATGTTGTTCTGCAGATAGAATATTTCCGTATTGATTAGCTTTTTGGGAACACAAATGCAATTTTATGCGTTGAGCACAATTTTAAACGCCTACCTTATCGACTAAAGTTTCCTGTAATTTTAAAGAAATACTCTTCCACCTTCCATATTGGCAAGCGCAGAAACATAAGAGATAAGATCTTCTCCTTTCTTCCCGGAGATGGCATGTTTGAGTGTTTTGAATTCCTTCCATTCACAGCGTTCATTTTCTACAGGACAAAATCCCGCAGGTGTTGTGATAGTTGTTCTTGGTTCATTGGTGTGTGATTTAAGTATTTAATGTCATGTGATTTCGGATTTTGCTGTAATTATTCCCTCAATTTTAATATCTCATCATCCATCCCAAATCGCATAACTTCAATACTCGGGTTTGTCTGAGCCACCAAGTCTCCTGCCATTCGTGGAAAATCAAACATATAAAACCCCGGATTATCATAGAGATTATTTGTCGAAGATTTGCCATCCGGGATGGTATGTAATGCTCCTTCCAATAACAAGCTAACAATACGCATATTATCAATAGATAATATCTCTCCTTTTTCATAACATCCCTTCACTGCAGCATCCTGCAAGACATCCCAGGCAATAAATGATCTGATAACATACCGGGCAACACGACTTACGGTTTGGCGGTCCCAATATTGTTCTTTCAAACGCTGGACAATTTGTTTTTTAGTAATTTGATCTTGTAGGTTTAACAATCTGCCAATCTGCCTGGCAACATTGAACCAGAAAGGGTACGTAGCGCTAATAGCTCCCCAGTAAAGTGCCATTCTTTCATGCTCTGTGACAGATTTCTTAAGCATTCTTTTTGTATTTTTAGAAAACTCTATTAATTCAACAGGGGGGGTGATCAAACTACGCATTAATATGGTAATGGCCTTGGGATAAGATTGTGCTCCCCTGATCCCTATACCACCGCTTTGTTTTCTGGAGGATAAATAGTCATCCAACTCCTGCCGAATTTCTTTAGGAGAAAATCCTGCCAACCATAAATTCACGGTTTTTTCAATCCATTCTGGCCGAATAACATGCTTAATCCCGAGAGAGTCATGTCGCTTACTCACTTGCACCTCCTTTCAAACTTTATCAAAGGCACAATGACCTCATCGATAGATATTCCACCATGACCGATCAACATTTTGTCTTTCTTTACAAATGCAGTATTACCACCAGCAATTAAAGGGAAATAACCAGATGGTAACCCCACGGGATTCCACTCCTGAGTATCTACGAATTTCTGTGCAATAGATGTCCGCAATTCCTCCGTGGGATAGATCCGAACACGCTCTCCCTTAGTTTTAGCAATTGATCCTTCATTCAAGGGGACTACCCATACCTAAGGATTCGATATTGCCATGATCTGAAGTAAGCCAGACCTGATAATTATTCGTGAGCAAATAATCAATAAGATCATTTAAGAATCCCTTTCTACACCACAGATCAATCAGCTTATGCATGCCCATTGCCCCGAGCTGCATACCATGCATTATCTTGTCAACTTTATCGACTACCAACCCTATAATTTTTGATGGTCCTACGATATCCTGAATAGATTGCACAGCATCACCATCTCCAAGCCCTTTTTGATAGGCAATTTCCCGCTTGGATACCCCATACCCTTCCCAGAATTTCCGCCATAATTTAGGTTCACCAGTTGTGCTATTTATAGATGATGGGAAATAAAATGGTGGAGATCCTGCAAATATGGCCTGTCTGGAAACCGAGGTAAGAGTTGGAATCCAGGCAAATGTCGCCGATTCACGAATAACAAGATTGTCATCCTCATCCTGCTCACGCAAAACATGGCGCATAGTTCCCCATTGTGAAAGCGACAGGCCATCAATAACTATCATGGCTATTTGTACAGATTTTTCTTCAATAGTGCGGGCAAGAAGCCTTGGTACATGGTGCACCATGGCCGGAGACATGGGGGGAAGGTTTATCAAACTTCCATAATGATGATTTAACCAGTCAACAAATTTATCATCAATGTCAACAACAAGCTGTTTTAGACCGTCTGGCACCGGGCATGAATCACAGCTTTCTACTATTTGTTTTAAGCCCGCCAGTTTACGGGCAAAGGTAAGCCATTCAGTATAACGACAATCTGTCGATGGAACTTTTCCGATGAGAGTTGCGAGCAATTTATTAACCCGACCACTGACATCAACATTTTTGTCTATCTTAAGACCGGTGCGAGCCCAATCATTACCCGTGATAGAACCACTCCACTTTATTGGCGTAAGTTTTCCCTCAACAAACAGATTATCAATATAAACTAAAATATCATGATGGCCTAAAGGCAGAATCTCAGGACCAATATATTTCAATCCAAAGCTAACTTCCGCTTCTTGGACCCTGTTATTATTGTCTTTTCGTACAAGGGAGCTAAGAAAAATCGGCCATCGCTCCTGTAAAAATGCAAAAAATGATTCTGCATCAGGGACAATTTCAGAAAGTGGCCAATTATCGAATGAACCACTTTGCTGTAATACCTCAATAAGCCGTTCCCATAAATCAGTAGGAAGCTGGGTTCCTGTATAATGACAACGAAGAAGAGAACGCAATAAATCAACAGGCGTTTGGATAATCTCTCCCGCAATTCCAAATACATGGCGCAAAACAAAATCTCTTGTTCCATTATCACCCAGTAGCTTTGGTTTATATTTTTCCTGGGCAGTAAATAATTCATCCAGATACTGGAAATTCAATTTTTCAATCACTGGGTAGCTTAAATCAGGAAACAGTGAGCCAAGATCAAACTGGAGCTTCCTTCCACTTTGCAATAAATCAAAGGGCAAATTGTCAAGTTCACTATCCTGCACACGGAGGATAACCACCAAATCCGTCGATTTGCCTTGATCCCATATAGACCGGTAGTTCATTTCATAAGCATAACGAAACTGAACAGGATCCTGAAACTCAAGCAGTTCAAAACCTTTATCTCTAAGATTTAAAGCCAGCTTCTCCTCCATCAATAAGCCATCAGGATCAGCAACAAGTGTTAGTTTGCTTACCCCTTGCACAAATTCATTAAGGATACTTTGCCGCCAAGTCATGAAGTTCCCCCCTTAACACCAAGGATAAGAAGGGGTTTTATTCCTGGAATAATCTGCCTGGCAACATCTAGTTCCTGTTGCCAACTATTGATCTCTTTTTCCAGATTCGTTATTCTAAAATTACGGACTTCAGCCAGACCAACTCTTTCTATCGCCTTTCTGCGCACGGAGAAGAAGTATTCACCACGCTCTACTTCCTTTGCAATGGCTTCCATATGTTCAGCCTGTAGGGATGCAAATAGTTCTTTTCCTGATTGTTCTGCCACAACCAGTAGGTCATCATAGACAGAATCTGGTGCAACACCATCTTCCGTACCTGTACGACATAGACCTTCGGAGTATATTGACTCCCAAATATGACGAGCAGTGGATTGAAATATCCTTCCTTCATTAGACTTGAAAACAGGAAGAAATTTACGCCTGAGCAATGGGATACGAAGAGATTTTCCTGGATGAATATTTTCAACCTGCAAACGAATTTCAAAAAGCCCCCAGTACCCACTGATACCAGAAGGAAGTCCATCAATATGAACTTGCAGGAACGGTTGGCCCTTAGCTATTTGCGGAAGATGCAAAGCAAGGCCTCGCACTCGATTATTCTCCAGATTAATCAGGGTGGTGCCACTGTATTTTTCAGCATCAGCAGCTTGAAATACCTGCTTTTGCAGAATATCACCATCCGGCCAGTGAAGTTCCCACCAATACCTCTTTTGTATGGCCTTACCACCATGGGACTTGAGATAAGATGTGGTCATTTTCTCTACCCAATGTGGTAAAGGATGACTACGCAGTAAAGCAGCATCATGGACATCAAGATCTTCAGACAAACCATAAATTGCTGAATTTTCACGAACTTCCTGAATGCCGCTACGGATACGGGAAACCGTTTGATCCACTGCCTTTTCCATAGATGTCGGATCCAGGAAAGCCTCCATAAAAACATCTTCAAAAATCTCACCCGCTTGGGCAGAGTCTAGGACATCACCGGTTTTGTCGATGCCAAATTCCTCATAGATGATCGCCAGCTTTTGTTCCAACACCTCTCGCACCCGAAACTCCACCGAATCCTCAAAGACAAAATTAATGGCTCGAACCGTTTTGGGCTGGCCAATACGATCCACTCGACCAATTCGCTGTTCAATCCTCATTGGATTCCAAGGCATATCATAGTTGATAATGACATGGCAGAACTGAAGATTAAGTCCCTCACCACCGGCATCTGTAGAGATCAGCACCCGTACCTTGTTTCTAAAGGTATTCTGGGCAACCTCGCGCTCCTCCATACTCATGGAACCGTTTAGGCAAACAACTGAGATAGACCGTTCTTCCAGAAAATTATGTAACATATTCTGGGTAGGGACAAACTCCGTAAAAAGTAAAATCTTCAAGTCAGGATCCTTTTCCTCGGCCTGCAAGGTATAGATCCAATCAATTAATGCCTCAGCTTTGGCATCAGCACCTTCCTCTTCACATTTACTTGCAGCCGCAAGTAATGTCTCAACGTGGCTGGACTCATTTTGCAAAGCACGAACATGAGTCTGTAAAATCTCGCCAAGCAGCTCTTCTCCATCCATGTCATAGAAATCAGCATTTTCCTTCAGGCTGATGTCATCAATCAAGTCGCTGTGAAATAATATTCTTGTCAGCTTGTAAGGCCTCAAGTCTACGCTCTAAGGTGGTACGAATAGCTCTGGTACTGGAAACTACCAGGCGCTGCATTAAGATCATTAAAAAACCAAAATGGTGCTGCTTGTCCTTAATAGCCTGATTATATCCCTCTCGAACATAATCAGTCACTGCCTCGTACAACAATTCCTGCTCAAAATGGCGATCCTCCCAGCGAATAGGCACCATCTCAGTTTTACGCGGCTTAAAAAGCGGTTTGCCATCGGCATCAATTGATTTTCGTTTTTCAGTACGGATTACAAAGGTCGCTACTTTTTCACGAGAGACACTGGCTTCATCGGGAAATGTTTCCTCATCTACCAGGGTCATAATGCGATGGAAGGCATCACTCTTGCCCTGATGCGGTGTTGCCGAGAGCAGCAAAAGGTAGGGGGCTGCCTCAGCCAGGCCCTGACCCAGTTTAAAGCGGGCAACTTGATCTGTACTCCCTCCAAGACGATGGGCCTCATCAACAATCACCAAGTCCCAGCCAGCAGTGATTAGGTTTTCAAAACGATCTTGATTATACTTGGCGACCTGTTCGTCACTCCATCCTCGCCGTTTTTCAAGAGGCTTAACAGAGTCAAGGGGGGCAATCACCTGATCAAAAAATGTCCAGGGATTGTTTGCTTGGAAATGAGAAGATTTGTTTTCAGCAAAGACTGGTGCTAAACGATTCAGGGTTTTGAAATCGCTCGGCAAGACGAGTTGAAATGACTCATTAAAATGCGTTTGCATTTCAGCGACCCATTGAGTGGCCAACCCCTTGGGAGCAATGATTAAGACTCTGCGTACCAACCCACGAAGTTTCAGTTCGCGAATAACAAGCCCAGCCTCAATGGTTTTGCCGAGCCCTACTTCGTCAGCCAACAGGTAACGCACTCTGTCACTGGAAATTGCCCGGGACAAGGCGTGAATCTGATGGGGCAGAGGAATAACATTAGACTCTATAGGAGCCAACAGTACCTGGCCATCCTCAGAAGAGGTTCCTTCCAGAGCCTCAGCCACCTTTGCAGCTGCAGCAATATAGATGATTTTGTCAGCCTGGGCCGTAGGCTGCAGCTGAGTAGATAATGGTTGTAAAGATTTTTTCGGAACCTTTACGATCGCATCACTATCCGGCAGCCAGATACGGCAGATTGTTTGGCCCCATAAAGTTTGCTCCTCAACTACTTTGCATGGGGAATTATGGATGGTGGAATATTGCCATTTAGAAGCCATGCTTCACCGTAACGAACTATCTTTGGCTTTTAATTGCTTGCAATACCATACTTTTCCAATTGGCTTGCCCCTTTGTCTTACCCTGGCCGCAGCGGCAAATTTTGAAACTCCACCAAGTTTGTCGTACCAGCGGAGCATTTCACGGCTAATCCAACCAATATCGCATTTATTGACACAGGCCATTTCTCTGACAGCTACACCTTCTGCTATTAGTCTGGAATGATAACGATTTTTTATTCTGGTAACTTTAATAATAACATCGGTATTCATTTTATCTTCCTTGGACTTGTGCACTTTTCTAGTGCACAAGTAGAACATACTTGTGCAGTGCTGCAGTGTACAAGCCATAAGCCCACCTAACTGTCAGCATTTGCAAGTTGCCGAACTCCATCTCTAAATACCTGGAAACTTTTTGATTTATTCGTGTCTACATTAATATGGGGTGAAATATTCTTCGCCCATTCACATTTTGCAATTCCAGTATAGGGCCAGCCAAGTTGTTTCAACTTATGGGAACCACCTGGATATATGGCATCAGCCAGCCTTTCCCATGTTCCACATACGCTGTCTTGTTTGTATGAATTTAATACCTGTTTTTTGGCATCAGGGTAGGCAGTTGTGATTGCTGGCAAATCACCAAACAGCCATGCCTCACCTTCTTCAATGGCAATTCGAAAAAGGGTTGAAGGCTTAGGGTTACAATTATTGAGAGTTTCAAGAAGTTCCTGCTTGAATGACACGCAGTTCTTTGTATCAAGATCAACCACCACTACAACTGCAGCAGAAATATGTTGGAGGCTTTTTCCATATCCACGCAATAAACCAGGTAAGCGATCCAGCAAAATCCTTTTTTGCGGAGACGTTACACCCTGTCTTTTTTTGGGCAGACGACCTATGCCTTTGTAAGCATGGATTCTAAAAGTATGCTCCAGTCCCTCTGGTCCCAAAATTCTTTCCAGCAGGTATTCCAAAGCAATTTTGCCGGATCGATCTTCAACAAGAATTTCAAAATGCATGGTTTACTCCTCGTCAAGATAATCACTGTACCAAAGACTACCAAGGGGTAAACCTTCCCCCACCATGGCAACGACGATGGGGTCATCACTGGCTCGGCGAATGGTTGAAAACCCATCCTCACCTTTTTCCAATACCCACACCTCATTTGGAGCCAGGGCATCTACAAAATAAGGTTGATGCGTTGTAAGAAAAATTTGAGGAGCACCCTTCCTGCCAGTAGCATGTTCTCTAAATTCAATAGCCAACCTTTCCAGTAGCTTATGGTAGAGTCCATTCTCCGGCTCTTCAATACATATAAATGGTGCAGGCTCAGGATCTTGAAGCAACAGCATATAGCTAAACATTTTTAGCGTTCCATCAGACATCTGCTGTTGGGTAAATGGCTGGGCAAACCCTTTATCCTTGAAAAGCAGGTAAAGGTTATTGGTTACGGTGTCACGATATGGCACAATAGTCCCAATTCCAGGAATTTTGCTGGAAATATCTTCCAGTATTCGTTTGAAAATAATTGGATGACTACGTTCCATAAATTGCACAACATTTCCAATATTGTCACCATGAAGATTCAGATGTTTTTGAATACCCGCCTGAGGGACCTGTCTCGCAGCATCAGGAGTAAAATAGCTTAAATACCAATTCTGAATAAATTTTTTGAATTTTTTTATACGAGGGTTTTCTTTTATGTGCTCTGCAAGGGTAACAATTCCAAGCTTATGGGGGTCTAACTCTTCATATCGTTTTGCAAAGTCATCTCCTTCCAGCGACTCATCGCCAATCCACACATCACCTTTGCCATTTTCCAAACGAAGGAATGATAGAGGCCAACCGCTGGATACGTTTTTCCGGCGTTGCCTGAGCCTTTCAGATATCACTGTTGGCAGCCCACTTTTTTGGTCCTTGGCAATGGAAACTTCATAGGTGATAGGACGATCGTTTTTTGATTCTCGATAATAGACAGTAAAAGAGATAGGCTCATTTACTCCGGAAGAAATAAGTTTATCAAATCCCCCACGTTTTCTTGCGTTGCAGGCTGATTCAAGATCAGTTTCCATGCAGTCAGCCAAAAAGCCAAAAGCATCAAAGATCGAGCTTTTTCCAACTCCATTCTTTCCTATTACCGCAGTCATGGGGGTCAACGGTTCAGCTCCCCGTAACTCTTTGTCTGTTCCAATACGTCCCATAGCAACATCACGCAGAGCTCTGTAGTTCTGTATTCTAAAGCCTTCAATCAGTGCCATATTATTGGTCTCCCATTCTTGTTACTGCTTGGTCGTACCACATAAGGAGTTTTGGGTCTTCCTCAAGGATTTTTGGTGGTATTTTCTCAGCAATGGTGATGATAGTTTGATAGTCACGGGCCTGCCATGCGGTTTTGAAACCTGTGCGAACTGCCTCCAGACGGAAGCGATCGTTGCGTTTGAACTTTCTAACTGCTTTGTAGCTTTCAAATTCTTTGAGGAGGTCGCGATCTCTTAGTTTTTCCAGGTCTCCGGCCTTGGTGGGATCTGGGACATACCAGCGGTCTTTGGCCTTGGCCATGAGGGTTGGGTCGTCTTTGGGCAGCTTACGCATATCCTTCCAGTTGGTGGAGAGGTAGGCGTGGATCTGTTCTGGAACCTTTTCTTTACCATCATAGGGGAGGAAATTTTGTTTAAGCAGGGTTGATAATTCCAAGGATTTTTCCTGCTTTTTCCAACCGCCTATCTCCTGCATAAAGAAGGGGTTGATGTCAGAGAAGGTTTGCGGTTTTGACCTTAGGAGTTGGCGCAACCATTGAATGGCTGAGGCCTCGTCTGAGACGAAGAGGGATAGTTGGACAAGTTCTTTAGCCGTCATTTTTTTACGGTCATACTCTGCCACCTGCTCCGGTAGAAAGATCATAGAGTCCCGCTCGGCAAAGCGTTGACTGAGACCAATCTGGAATTCTTGACTGGAGAGGGGGACCGGATAGCCCTTACGGACATAATAAGCCACCATTTGATCAAAAAGAATGCGGGGATCACGCTCCTGAATGGCCACCAGCTGACCGGCCTGTAGCTTGGTGATGGGCAAATATTTGAGGTGGGTGCGGGTAAAGTCCCAGACTCCTTCTTCGCTATTGGCCTCGGAGAGGAAGCGCTCTTCGAAACCGCCGTTTGGTTTGTAAGCTGAGATTACTAAGTCTTGTTTTACAGCGGTTTGGCTTATGTTTGCGTTAATACCACCTTGTTTCTTATCTAATGCAGAAACATTTGAAACGATAAAACCTGCTTCAGTTAAGGAAGTCTGAATGTTATTCCAAGCACTTGCTTTAGTGTTTGAGAACTCTACTGTCATCCACCGGCCTGGCTTCAAAAGTCGATAAGCCTCCTTAAAACATTCTGTCATGATAATACGATATTCTTTTGCATTTTTCCCTTGGGTTCTTTAAACGAATCTGTGGGTAAAAAGGAGTAAATAGCATGGATGAAATTGAATTAAAGGTCAAGCCCTTCGGGTCGCTGCGCGAACCTTG
>DQTH01000203.1 GCA_015662865.1 Desulfocapsa sulfexigens | reverse complement strand
TTTAATATTTATCGATAATATTTGTAAAAGTTTACGAAGACTATTTTTATAAATTACACTATTGCTGCGTTTTCGGCCTGCCCGGGAATTGCTGGGTTGAACTGCTTCCTTCAAGTATTCAATAAGGTGTTGGTGAGAACAAAAAAAATTCTGATTGCATGTATAGCTCAGCCATTTTTATCAGTCATTGGTTTCGTGGCGAAAAAATGTTAAAAAAAGGTTGAGCATTCTTACTTTAAAAGCCTTGAAAAAGGCTTATTCAGCTACTCTTGAAAACTGGATTTTCCCACCTTCCATGATGTAGAAACAGATATCAGAGAAAACTCTTCTGCTTCTCTAGAACTTGCCTCAAATGAAGTTAAATACATTGAAGAGAATCTGGAAGAATTTCTTTCACAAGCCACCAGTGAAGCTTTTGCTGCTTATGAAATCATGAAAAATGTTGTAGATTCCGGTGAATATGATCTGGTGGCGGATGGCGGGAACGCACCTGTCATTGAAACGCCCAGAGACGTGTGAAAACACATGAACCTCACTGATATCCAGATTGATTCAAAAGCTGAAAATCATATACGACTGGGATTTAAGTACCCCTGGGATATTGAGCATGATTTCGGCATCTATATTTCCGACAGAAAATATCAATTTTCCAGGATAAGTACCTAGAAGTAAATCAGAAATTCTCAGCAAACTTTCCAGTAATCACTACTCAACAATTTATTTTAGAACCTGAAGCAGATGGATCGTAAGCCTTCACAGGACATATAACTCTTCGATATGATACACTCAATCTATGGAGTCCTGTTGATTGCAGGATTGGCAGCAACCGGCTATTATATTTTGACAGCTTAGCGTGTTAAATCCTTTTTTATCTGAGGTCGGAATTATGGTCATCTTGACCTGTAAAAATCTCAAGGCCTCAATGTCTTCAAGTTATTCCTGAATAATCTTGAGCGATCTAACAATTTAGCAGAGCAAAACCTCCTCATATGGATTTTCTGCCATTATTCATGTTACTGCTCATAATGAAAAAATTTACAAAATTAACCTGACCTGCATCCGGAGACTATCTTTTGACCCCTGAAATTTTGCTTGTTTTCGTCATATTGATTACTGCTGTTGTACTGCTTGCAACCGAATGGATTCCCCTTGAGGTTACAGCCTTACTATGCCTGGGCATTGTAGCACTCACAGGTCTTGTGTCCCCGGTTGATGCTTTATCAGGTTTTAGTAATCCTGCTGTTGTTACTATCTGGGCAGTTTTTATTTTGAGTGGTGGACTCACACGCACCGGTGTCGCCAAGGTTATTGGTAATTTTGTCCTCAAGTTGGCTGGAACCGGTGAGACATCAATGATTATTGTCATCATGACCACAGCCGGCGTGCTTTCCGCTGTCATGAATAATGTGGCAGTGGCTGCGTTGATGCTGCCTGTTGTTATGGATATCGCCAGCCAGACGCACCGCTCCCCTTCCCGTCTGCTGATGCCACTTGCCTACGGTTGTCTGCTTGGCGGACTCACAACCCAGATAGGTACACCACCCAATATCCTTGTCAGTGATGCCCTGCGTGAAGCTGGTCTGAAATCATTTAGTTTTTTCGATTTTACACCAGTTGGTTTAGTCGTCATGTTTTCAGGGATTGCTTTCATGGCTTTTATCGGAAGACATCTGCTGCCAAAAGGCGAGATAAGGACTAGTTCTGGAAAGGGGGACTGGCATGCACAATACAGTATAAATGATCGCCTGTTTAATGTTCGTGTACCAAAAAACAAAAATGGTATGCTTCCCGGTAAAAACCTTGGCCACATCTGCCTCGGCTCAATTCTTGGCTGGAATGTCATTGCCATTGCCCGCGGTAATTCAATTCTTTCAGTACCGGGGCCAGACGAAACCCTGCAGGCAGATGATTTATTGACTATTGAAGGATATGTTGACGGCATAAAAACAATTCAGCACCTGCTGACACTTGAGGTACAGGAAGATAAAGTTGATGTTGATCTTCTCTATTCCAATCAGAACGATATTGCTGAAGTTTCTCTGTCCACAAATTCTGTATGCGTGGGAAACTCACTCAATGGACTGAATTTCAGAAATAAATATGGTCTTCATGTTCTGGCCATTGCAAGAGAAGATAATATCCTGCATACGCGGCTTGCTGATGAACCATTGCAGCAAAAAGACCAGTTACTGGTGGCTGGTCATCAGGAAAACCTGGATGCTTTTGGTAGTAATGATGGTTTTGATGAAGTTCAAGATGTCCCCTATGCTGAATTGATAGAAAAATACCATTTACAGGACCAGCTGGTCATGAAAGTTCCGTCAGAATCACCCCTCATTGGACAAACACTGCAACAATCAAGGCTGGCTGAAGTGCTTGGCAGTCTGGTGTCTGGAATCGTTAGAAATAATGAATTCGTTCCAATGCCTGAGCCGCATGAAGTATTGGAGGCTGATGACAGGCTGGTTATTGAAGCACGTCCGGCTGACCTTGAAATTTTGCATTGTCTGGAAGAACTGGTCATTGAAAATGATCAGAACCCCGATGTAACAAAACTTTTCCCTGAAAATGTCGGCCGGGTTGAAGCCATATTATCGCCCCATACCACACTTGAAGGGAGAACCTTGCGTCAGATCAGTTTTCGGGAAAAATTTGGTTTGAGTGTCTTAGGCATCTGGCGGCGTGGGAAGGTGTTTCGCACAAATCTGCGTGACGTGAAGCTTCTGTTTGGTGATTCATTACTGCTGTTTGGTGATCATAAAAAGATACAGCTGCTTGGGCAGGAAAATGATTTTATCGTACTCACAGAATCTGCACAGGAAAAATTGCGTTTTGAAAAAATGAAGATTGCCCTGTTCATTGTTTTCATTGTCCTGGCTCCAGTGATCATTGGCTGGGTCCCGATTTATATTGCTGCAGTAATCGGGGCAGCATTAATGGTTTTAACCGGTTGTTTGACCATGGAAGAGGCCTACCGACAGATTGAATGGAAAGCAGTGTTTTTAATAGCCGGCATGCTCCCACTTGGCAGCGCTCTTGATACAACCGGCGCAGCAAAACTCATTGCCGAGGGAGTTGTTGGTTTTGCCGGTCCTTATGGCCCGCTTGCAGTTATGTTCTCGCTCATATCCCTGACATTCATTGCAACATGCTTTGTACCAACAGCAGCACTTGTGGTTTTGATGGCACCAATTGTCTTTAATACATCAGCCAATATGGGGCTTTCACCATATGGCCTGGTCATGGCAATTGCCATGGCAGCTTCAGCCAGTTTCATGACTCCGGTTGCCCATCCTGCAAATATTATGGTTATGGGGCCTGGAGGGTATCGCTTCAAGGACTATATAATAATCGGCGGACTGATGACACTCGTCACCCTTGTGGTTTTGATGCTGGTTCTTCCCTACTTCTGGCCGCTGCAGCCCTGAACAGTTCAAATTTCGGCAGCAATGTCCTAACACGATTTTAAAAGGATGATATGGCCAATTATTGCTGAGCATTATTACGCACAAAGAGCAGCTCTTTTTACCATATTTTAAACCAGGATAACGCTGGAAAATTTTTATCAACTCTGAATTCCAAATATCCGTCTCACAGCTGTCCCATCCTGCGGGCCAATAATAATAGCTGGAGACAGATGACCAAAGAAAACGGATCTATCAAGGAAGACATAATACACATTGCAAAACCTCCCCGAACATTAAAATTCGCCAAGGCAAACATCTATGAACCTGCGTAAATTCTTTGCTTATATCCCTGTCTTCTTTCTGATCATCCTTTTCTTCATCCCTCAATCCTTTGCAGAAGGGGACACCCAAACAGACACAAAATCATTTTTGTGGGAAGTAAAATCAAAAACAGGAACTGCCTATATTCTTGGCTCTCTTCATTTTGCAAATGAAAGCTTTTACCCATTGCATGAAAACATTGTAAATGCCTACTACGATTCATCAGCTTTGGTTGTTGAGTTGAACCCTTTCACAATAGATAAAAAAGCGATGGAGAAAACCATAATGGAAAAAGGGTTCTATACGGGTGAGAAGACCATACGAGACAGTGTCAGTGCTGAAACGTTTCAGATGTTAACGGAATTCACTGCAAAAAACGGGATTCCACTTCAAAATCTCCTGAAGATGAAACCCGCCATGCTGTCATTGACCCTGAGTGTTGATCAGCTGATGAAAATGGGATTTAACCCTGAATATGGAATCGATTTGTACTTCTGCAAAAAAGCAATGGATTTAATACCAATAATCGAACTGGAAACAATGGATGAGCAGTTATCAATGTTATTCGATATGGGCGAAGAAAACGAATTTTTGAAATACACTCTGCAGGATCTTGATAAAATGGAACAACTGTTTAGTGACATAATTTACGCCTGGAAAAACGGTGATCAGAACGGTATGGACAATATCCTGTTAAAACCCTATGAAAACAATCCGGAACTCCAACCCGTCCTTGAACAAGTTTTTTACAAAAGAAATAAAAAAATGGTCAAAAAGATCGCCAATATGCTGAAAGACAGGCAAAAAATATTTGTCGTTGTAGGTGCAGGCCATCTTGTTGGAGATAAAGGAATTATAAAGCTTCTTCAAGACAGGAACTACAGCATCCAGCAGTTATAAACGACGACGCATTCCTGGATTCTATAATTTCTAAGCCTGCTACCCGTAACAATTATTTTTTTTGTTCACCAAATGCCTGTCAGGAAAATTTTTCCCAGTTCCTGATCATATCAACCAAGGTTCTCACTCCTGTCCCTGACGGACCTGAGGGAATATAGCTTTTCTTGGTAAAACCCCAGGCAGTCCCGGCAATATCCATGTGTGACCAGGGAGTGTCACCAACAAATTTCTGGAGATATGCGGCAGCTGTAATGGTTCCGGCAGATTTTCCTCCAGTATTTTTAATGTCTGCGACATCTGAATCAATCTGTTTGATGTATTCTTCATCCAATGGGAGTTGCCAGAGTGGCTCCCCGCTATTCTCGCCAGCTGCAAGGAGGCGTTCAACAAGTAGCTGGCTGTTGCTGAGAAGCCCTGTCCTGTGATGGCCAAGCCCCGTTATGACTGCACCTGTTAACGTAGCAAGATCAATAACACAGGTTGGCTTAAATTTTTTAATTCCATATGCAAGGGCATCTGCCAAAATCAGGCGACCTTCTGCATCAGTATTAACTATTTCAGATGTTATCCCCCCATAATGACGGATAACATCACCAGGTTTCAATGCAGAACTTCCACCCATGTTATCGGTTGATGGAACAATGGCCACCACGTTTACATCCGGCTTTTCCTCACCAACCACTCGCATGGTAGATAAAACAGCAGCTCCACCGCACATATCATATTTCATGTCTTCCATTCCGGCAGACGGTTTGAGACTTACTCCACCGGAATCAAATGTCAGCCCTTTACCGATAATAAGAATGGTTTCTGCATTTTTTCTTGTGGTGTGATGTTCAAGAATCACCATTCTCGGAGGCTCGGAGGACCCCTTGTTTACCGCAAGAATTCCTCCCATTTTTGCACGTTTCAAATCATTCTTGCCAAGGATTATGCATCTCATTTTATATCTTCTGGCAAGCTTTCTGCCGTACTTGGCAAAGCTCTCAGGTGTCCAGCCATTACCCGGTTCATTGGCCATATCTCTTGCTTCTTTGGCTGCTGTTGCAACATGCCCGGCCTTATCCATGCTATGACGCATTGCTTTGAATCCGCCAGGAGCATAAATGACTATTTCCTTGATACCGGTAAAGGCCGGATTTTTCCGGTCGGCTTTCTTATATTTCAGAAAACGATAATCACCCAGCAGCATTCCTTCCAGAACACATTCAACAACTTCATCGCCTTTCATGTTATTTAATGGAGGCAGACAGAGACAAATACGTTCAGCCTTTAACTCTGCTGCTTTAACAGCAATGGTTCCACCTGTTATTCTGCACTTCTCACGTAATTCTATAAGAGACTTGTCATGAGATTTCCCAAAACCAATAACCAACATACGGCATGCGGATGGTTTTTGTTTTCCCGGTGCTGTTGGGTAAAGAAGCAGAGAGTCATTGAGTTTTCCTTGAAAATCCCCAAGTGCAATTGCATTTTTTAACTCTTTTACAGCAATATTTTTTCTAATTTTAACTTTGCCGTTTTCATCCTGATCAAGACAGGAAACAAGTAGATCGCCTTTAAACGATTCAGGTTTTTTTCTGCGGAGGGTCAGTTTTGTTGCTGTCATGTTTTCTCCTGTAGATTTGGTCTATTACCGATGAACAGTAAGTAAGCTGCGAATGCAACTTTACTATAAATTGCAAAAAATTGGTAATCGGTGAATTTGTAACATGTTACATGAGTATAGTCTTTCACATCTGTTTGGCAAAGGACTAAAAGATAGGTATAGTAAGGAAGTTATATTACTTTTACCGTTTTTTATACTAAGGAGTTGATCTTGACAAGCACACTCATTCTTGCGATCGTTTTTGCTGTTGCTATTTCGGCATTCTGCTCAATTCTTGAAGCCGTTCTCTATTCAATTTCAAACAGTCAGGTGGAGATGCTGAAAAAAGAAGGATACGGTTCTGCCTCTCTTTTAAAAAACCTCAGGGAAGATATAGAAGAACCCATTACAGCAATCCTCACATTGAACACTATTGCCCATACTATTGGGGCTGCCATTGCAGGGGCTGCAGCAGCTGTGGTTTTTGGCGAGCAGAACCTGTTTCTGTTTTCGGCAGTATTCACACTCATCATTCTGCTCTTTTCGGAAATTCTCCCCAAAACAATTGGTATCAGTTATTCAATTCTTCTTGCGCCATACATTGCCCAGCCTCTCAAATGGATGATTATTATTCTAAAGCCCATTGTGTGGTCATGCCAACAGATAACCCGCTTAATCCCTCAGCCTGAAAACACAGATTCCATTTCTGCTGAAGAACTGCAAACCATTGCAGCACTCTCCAGACAATCTGGCGAGATTGAAGCTGATCAGGAACGGGTAATCTCAAACATTCTTGAACTTGGCAGGAGAGTGGTTCGTGATGTTATGACTCCTCGTACGGTCACCTTTTCCCTTGAGGAAACCCTTACGGTTCAGGAAGTGATGGACAAAGAAAACAGGCTCGCCAGTCATAGCAGGGTACCAGTTTATAAGGATGAAACAGACAATGTAACCGGCATAATCATGCGTAGAGATGTGTTGCTGGCTGCGGCTGAACAAAAATATTCCACCAGACTATCTGAGCTCAAATCACCGGTCAATTTTGTGGCTGAGACCTCTTCCTTGAATCACATCCTTGTTGATTTTTTCGACCTGCATCAGCATCTGTTTGTTGCTGTTGATGAATATGGGGCAGTCACAGGAGTTATCTCCATGGAAGATGTTCTCGAAGAAATTGTCGGCAGAGAAATTATGGACGAATCTGATGAAACAAAAGACATGCGGGAACTTGCCAGAAAACTCAATCGACAGATACCGGGGATCATCAAGCGCCAATGACAACTTCAATCAGTTTTGATGGATTTTAGCTTTTTAGAAGTCCATCAGGCTTAAAAAACCGGATTATAGTCAAAAAAGTGGTTCGTGGTGAGATTGCGATATGTACGGGTCTCACTTCTGGCCACAAAAGAGTGGGTCACAGCACCGGTTGAAGTAAATCGTACGCCTTCCAGGAACTCACCGTCTGTGACTCCCGTGGCAGCAAAGGAGATCTTTCGGGAATCAATCAGATCTTCAACCCTGAAAACCTTATCAAAATCCTGAATGTCGTGGGCCTTGGCTTTTTCCCGATCGGAATCACTGTCGTAGGATATCTTTCCTTCCATATAACCGCCAAGGCATCGTATGGCCGCGGCAACCATAGTTCCTTCCGGTGCATAGCCATACCCCATGTAGATATCTGCTTTTTCACCATTGATCGCTGCAAGACAGCCTGATATCTCCCCTTCTTCAATCAGCTTTATTCTGGCACCGCAGCTTCGAACTTCCTGTATGAGTCCATGATGACGTTTTCTGTTTAAAATACAGACTGTTACATTGTCTGTGTATTTTCTAAGAACCCTGGCCACCCTTTTGACATTGGCTGTTGGTGACTGGTTGATGTCAATGACATCGCCTACTTCTGCACCAACCACTATTTTGTACATTTTAAGATTTGGAACAGACTGGATCGAACCGTCTTCGGAGATGACTGTATAGGAGGTTGCATTATTACGGCCATCGGCAGCAGCGTGTTGCGCTTCAAGGGCGACAACCATCAGGTCCATATCAGGACCGCCTTCTCCAAGAGTTGCCGGCAGTTTACATATTTCTTCACGATCGGCAAAACGATCATTAATAACAGAACCGCTAATGATCAACCTGTTAAGCGTCTTGGTAATGGCCTTCCTTGCCTGGTTCAGGATATCGTCATGATTGCCAAGCCCCTGTATCCTCGCAGCTGTGAGCGCAGCAATCTCTGTCGCCCTGACAATTTCCATCCCATAGTTTATATTCATGTTGAGTCCGCTTTAATTTTTACCTGAATTCGTGAAGGCTATGTACTTTTTTCAATGCCAATTTATTAATTTAACACAATAAGTAAAGCATTATCTCACATCCAAAAAAATTACCAGCACACGCTCACGGATTCAGGGTTTAATCAAGAAAATATCTTCTACTTTGGATCACAGGTCAATTCTCTGATTCTGGCCAGCAGTGCATTACTCTGTCGCTTAAGCATTACACCTTTTGCCGTGTCTTTAATTTTCATGGGCTGTCTGAATTCATCTATTAATTCAATATCAAGGGGTGCTGATTCGAGCTTTTGCGCAGCTTCCTGCATTTCTTCAGGGGTTGGCAGGATAATCCCGAAAAGCTGATAAGGTGTATGAACCAGTGCATGACCGCGATTATAATAAGCGGCAGCAAAACCCCCATCAATATTAATAGCAACACCATCCCTGGAAGCCATCTGTTTGCCCTTCAAATAATCAACAGGTGTGTGACCGAAGATTACCCTTTGAATCCCGAATTCATCCTTCATCTTCTGTTTGAACGCATCGGTCTTCATGTTTGTTTTCCAGTACAGGGTTCTCTCAATATGTCTTTCCTTATCCCGTAAAAAATAACGTTCAAAGGTTTTCATGGCGTGTTTACCAAAAAATGGTGATTTAGCTCCGCACCAGAGATAAAAGAACAGTGCCTGATCTTCTGTTTCCTGGGGCTCACCGTTTATGTATCTTGCTCCAACTCTCTCAATTGTTTTCTGTATGTAATCAAGGAGTGCCCTGCCCTTTCGTCCCAGAAACTCTTCAAAATCTCCATCTTCTGTTGAAGGAACCAGAGCATGAATATTGAGGCTGTTGTTATGCACATGATAGGTCTTTCCTTTCTTAAAGAAAAAACTGAGCAGCCTTTTAATTTTGGTGTTTGTTTTAAACTGATATGTGAGGTCTTCTATGATTTCCTGTTCTTCCCTGGTGAGTTTTGCAGGATCATTCAGGTCAATGGTTGGAAAGTGAGTATCCAGCAGCCCATCTGTATCACCACTTTTCAACATTGCAGCCAGACGATCAAGCCAGAGTCTGGATTCCATTTCATACTCAGGAAACTGTTTTATGGTCTGCTCTTCAAGTTTGAACTGAATAACAGCCAAAGCTTTTTCCATGCTCTTTCCCTTACCGGTTTGTGCCTTGAACTTACCGGTAATCTTTTCAACAGGATATGTTTTTTCTGCAAAATCAGCGAGTTTTGAGCTGTCAAAATTGAGGCGATCCATCATTTCAAAATGATCGTAGCGGCTTGTTATGCGCATAGCCTCGGCAATGAGTGACTGATTACCGGAAACCGCTCCCATCCATAAAATATCATGGTTACCAAAAATATAATCGACCATATCCCGATAAGCAGAAGAGGACAGAATACGAATGATTTTGTCAGGTTGTGGTCCACGATCAAAGATATCACCCAGGACAATAATACGATCAAGGAGGATCTGGCGAATACTGTGCGCCATATGACTGATCAGTCTTTCTGAAAGTACCTTTTCTTCAAACACCTGATCAGGTACCGGAAGACCTGAGATAAGTCTTTTGATTGTATTGCGAAATTCCGGAGGAAAAATATTACCTGTCCGGTTTCTGATATTGGCAAGACGATACTTGAGAATCTGAACCAGACAGAAAATCACATCCTGAGTATCCATCAGGATATTCTCTTCCTTGAAATACTTTTTTTTGCGTATTACCTGGGTAAGATATTGAATTTTATCAACACTGAATGTGTTGGGAAGGGCCTCCCGGCAAGTCTGGTATAACATGCCGAAACGGCCACGCAAAATTGCCATGAAACGATCACCTGCTCCGTGCAGGTCGCTGATCCAGAGAGTTACAGGTATGTTGGAATTAAGTTCATTTTCAATTTGCAGGAGTTGCTGAGCCAGTTGATCCAGTTCACTTGTCTGCAGGCGAAAACTGCTTTCCTTCATATTGCTCTCTCCTTCTGAAATTCCAAACCGGATGAAACAGATAACAGTTGCATCCAGAGGCTGATTGAAGTTTCAGGTGCTGGTGGAATAATTATTCTGCTAACACCCCGCAAAGAGGAACAAGTGCCTTGTGGGTGTTTGTAACATTCTAATTTTAAATTAGATCCATAATATATTGTTTTTATTCCTACTTTAACGGAGTAAGGCACTAATTCGAAAGTACAGACAGTCGCAGGCTAAGTTCCTTTGCCTCACCGTCCCTCAGGATGCTAATGGTAATCTGATCTCCGATCTCAAAACGTTCTATCTCATCTCTGATATCATCGTAGGAACGTACTTCCTTTCCGGCAATGCCGGTGATGATATCTCCTAGAATCACTTCATTTCCATACTGTTTTGTTGGACGAAGACCGGCCTTGTGGGCAGGCCCGTTCTGCTCGACACCCAGAACGAGAACGCCATCGATACCAAGGCGTTTAACAAGTCTGGCATCGGCTAGAGACGCACCAATGCCAGGCTTTATGAGCCTTCCGCTACGAATAAGCTGTGGAACAACCCTGTTAATTTCCTGGACAGGAACAGCAAAACCGATTCCTGCGTATGCACCGGACGGAGAAAAGATTGCTGTGTTCACACCGATGAGACGTCCTGCACTGTCAAGCAGAGGGCCGCCGGAATTCCCAGGGTTAATGGCTGCATCGGTCTGGATCATGTCACGAATTGTTCTGCCGGTAATGGCCTTAATTTCACGACCAAGGGCAGAGATAATGCCTGAAGTTATGGTTTGATCAAGACCGAAAGGATTTCCCACAGCAAAGACTTTCTGCCCGACCAGGAGATCGGTTGATTCACCAACTGGAATAGGTTTTAGAAGGTGCGCCGGAGCATCCACCTGTAACACAGCAATATCATTATCAGGAGATGCACCAACCAGTACTGCTTTCCATGTTGAGTGATCGGCCATTGTCACTTCTATACGATTGGCATCACTGATTACGTGATAGTTGGTAACAACCCGTCCCTTGTTATCCCAGACAAAGCCTGAACCTGTCCCCTGCGGAATTTCAACCGCATTGAGTGAAAACATGCTCCTGCGAACCGCAATGGTTGTGATATAGACAACTGACGGTGAAACATTTCGGAAAAGCTCGATGGTGTTCTGTTCATCCTGGGCAAGATCTCCCCTGGCAGTCACTGCACGGGGAACAGCGGTTGAATCAAATAGTCTGTTTTCAAGTGGCCTGAACAGTAGCCAGAGGCCTAAAATCAGAAGACCAAGAATAACAAAAGGAGATACTTTACCGGAAGAAGACCTGAGCATTTTTTGACTCGCTATTAGAGGTTAAGGAAAAATTTCGCGATCAGAAAATAAGCCAAAACACCTAAAATATCTATGGCTGTTGTCACAAACGGACCTGTTGCAATGGCGGCATCAATATCAAAACGTTTGAGAATCAAGGGAATAACAGTACCGATGGTTGCAGCCATTGCCATGGAAAAAAAGATTGATAAACCAACGACCAGACCAAGCAGTTTGGGTTCAGCATAACCAAAAAAAGCGAGTATCCCAAGGAATCCACCATAAAGAACTCCTAAAATAACACCAACCCGCATCTCTTTGAAAATAATCTTTCTAAAATCTTCCATATTGATTCGGCCGGTGGCAATCCCACGGACAACAATAGTGGAAGACTGGGTGGCTATATTACCGCCCATACCCATGACAATGGGTATGAATGACGCCAGTGCCAGTACCTGAGAGAGTTCCTTCTCAAAAGATCCGATTATGAAAAGTGCCATTACACCACCGAGCCACGAAGCAAAGAGCCAGGGTGCACGAAGCATGGCATTTTCTTTAGTTGATTTCAGGAGAATCTCCGTATCTTTACCGGCACCAGCCATTTGCAGGAAGGCTTCAGATGCCTCTTCACGCATAACGTCAATGATATCATCAACCGTTACAATTCCCACTAGAGTGTAACTTGCATCAACAACCGGGACAGCCAGGATATTATACTGAGAAATCACATGGGCAACCTCTTCCTGGTCAGTGTCTGTGTTGACAGAGAGCACATTGGCCTTCATAATATTTTTCAGCTGCCTGTGCGGTGGGTTGGTTAACAGTTCACGCAAAGAAACAACTCCTGCCAGTTTTCCGTCTCCATGAGTAATATAGAGATAAAAAACCATCTCCTTTTCTTCACTGCGTTTTTGCACCTTATTAATGGCTTCACCAACACTCAGTTCTTCATCAAGATACATGAAATCCGGGGACATGAGACCACCGGCTGTTTCAGGATGATACTGAAGAAGTTCATCCACTTCCTCACGATCAGCCTTCTCCATATGTTTACGAATATCGGCTACAAAGGGATCGGGCAGAGCTTCAATGAGGTCGGCAGCATCATCTGAAGGCATTTCACTAATGATACCTGCCATAAACCTGGGTGTGAGATTCTCAACCAGCGAAACCATAATCGATTCATCAAGTTCACTGAGGAACCCACCTACCAGATTTGTCTGAGCGAGGATGTTAAAAACTTCATGACGCTCCGGTTCTGAAAGATGCCTGAAAACCCATGCCATATCAGCTGGATGTGTTTTCGATATCAATCTCAACAGATGATCAGTGGCACTTCGACGGTTCAATCTGCGTATCATATCGAGCAGAACCATTCCTTCTGTGCCGATTAATTCTTTTTTTTCTCTGTTTCTCATTACCAATCACCAGTTAACGATTGCTACCTATACGTTCGTTGAGTAAACCCACAGTCTTGACTTACCTACCGATCAACGCTACATAATACAACCAGTATGCTTAATCCGTCAATTTGATTTCACATTTCATCCGACTTTCCTGATTTTTTTTTATGACCAGAAAAACTGCCGACCCCATTCTTTCCCCAGAGGATCTGAAAAATCGTTTCACACAGGCCTGTGACCTTCATGAAAACAACAAGCTTGATGAAGCAGTCAAAGCTTATGAGCAACTTCTGACTTTCCTCCCTGATTCACCTCTGCTCCACTTTAACTGCGGCTTGGCCCTTTTTGAAGAGAAACGTTTCACTGAAGCGGACAAACATTACCGAAAAGCTTCAATGCTCAATCCGGAAGATGCGGATATCCACTATAATACAGGGTTGAATTACAGGCGCCTCAACAAATATGAGGAGGCAGCGAATTCTTTCCAAACGGCAGTCAGGCTTGGGGACGCCAGCATCGACACACTCTACAATCTGGCTCTTTGCTATCAGAATTTGCAAAATTATTCTGAAGCTGAGCGTCTGTATGAGACGATCCTTGAGCAGCATCCTGACCATCAATCCAGTCTGAATAATTTTGCTTATCTCTGCCATAAAAACGGGAACACGCAAAAAGCTGAAGAACTGTATGCAAGGTTGCTCGCCTTAAATCCTGAACACAAAGCTGCCAGACACATGTTAAACTCTCTTTCAGGCAGCGTGACAGAGAGTGCACCACTGGAATATGTGGAAGCAGTGTTTGACAATTATGCGCAAAATTTTGAGCATTCTCTAATAGAAGAACTGCAATATAATACACCAAAAGATTTGCGGGAGCGATTCACTAAAGTTTTTTCAGGACAAAAAACATGGGATCACTGCCTTGATCTCGGGTGCGGAACCGGACTTGCCGGTGAGCAGTTTGTATCCTGTTGCCAGGAAATCACTGGAGTCGACATTTCAAAAGAAATGCTTGAGGTAGCAGGCAGAAAAGGCATCTATTCCCAGTTGAACAAAGATGATATTTTACATTTTCTGCAAACAACCGTGCATTCTTATGATCTGATAATCGCAGCTGATGTGTTTACATATATGGGGAACCTTGAGAAACTTTTTAAACACTGTTCTGAAAAGACAGTGGATGGCGGGGTCTTTCTCTTTTCTGTGGAGGAGTCTGACAGCAAAACATTCGAGTTGAAACAAACAGGACGGTTTGGTCATAGTTTAGAATACATTGAAAAATTATCCCGCGACAGCGGGTGGAGTATATTGGATTGTCATCTCTCAAAACTTCGGAAGGACAAAGGTGAATGGATTAAGGGATATCTTTACACTCTGCGAAATAATTAAAAATAATTGCTACTTAAAAAAAACCGCTGCGCTGAACAAACCAGCAAATTGCAAGGCCGGAAGACATGGACAAAAGCCCGAGCATACGAAGATGTTCTGCTTTCATCTCACTGATTTTCTTCAGCCAGTCACGCATGGATTCAGGAGAGGCTACATATGGAATTCCTTCGAGAATCAAAACCATTCCTACCAGTAATATCAGTATTTTCATTATCTTCTCCCGGAAAACAGCGTGCATATGCCAAAAACATATTCTAGCACCACTCTATCCTCTTGCATTTTTAATTCACCATTACTAATGTAGTAGCAGTTTTTCCTACTCTTTTATATCCAGCAAACACAATAGAAAAATGAGCGAAGCAAAACAAGCAAAATATAGTGAAGCCGGTGTAGATATTGACAAGGGCAATGAATTTGTTGACGGGATCAAAGACATTGTCAAGTCAACCCAGCAACGTGGCGTGTTAAATGACATTGGTGGATTTTCCAGTCTTTTTGCCATTGACACCAACAAATACAAACAACCTGTGCTGGTGACATCTA
>DQTH01000019.1 GCA_015662865.1 Desulfocapsa sulfexigens | reverse complement strand
GGACACCCGCTATTATAGTGGCTTTTATGCTTTATTCTATTGTTTTAATTGAATTTTACACTATTCTTTGCAACACCCTTTTATTGTTTTTTTTTGTTGTTATCACTTATAAAGTGATAATTTTATCATAAACCAGGGTGGCTATAGCCTTGGCTCCACTGGCATTGGGGTGTACACCGTCTATAAAATAAGCACGATTTTTCGATAGTTCAGTATAGATGTCCAGGAAGTCAACTTCACTGGCAGTAACTGCTTTCCTTATCAGTTTATTTATTTCCTGTTCTCGCTCTGTGGTCAATCCATTCGGATAGTTCTCAAAGATGGGTGGTATGGTACAGGCAATAACGTGGGGATGGGAAGGCAGGCTCTGCAATGTTTTCACAAGTTTTATATAGTCATCGACAAACTCATCTCTATACTGAAAATTTTGATACTTGGTGTCATTAGTACCAAGCATCAGGATAACGACATCCGATTTTGCCTTTATAGCCCGATCATATGCCTTTTGAGAAAAAATGGGAATATCACCCTTATTCAGGACAGTGGCACCATTTACTCCACAATTAAGGACCTTCCAGCTCCCTTGCGCCTGCTTGGCGATCTGCCCGGGAAAGCTCTGATGGACAGGATCTGCAAGTTTGTAGCCAAAGGTGATGGAGTCACCCAGACAGACGATAGTCAAAGAAGACAGCGATGACTTCCTATCAACACACGACACCAGAACCGACAGAGTCAGAAACAGGCTGAATACCTTGAGAAATCGGACGAAATACATACTATTTCCCCAAACAATAGCGGGCTGTAGCTGCCCTTCTTAAACATGTAAAGACTAAAGAACTATAAAAAGATACACACTAAGATGGATTTGTAAAACTTCATATTTGAGGCGTATTCATGCCCTTGGGTGTGAAAAGCAAATCATTTTGACATACGGGTGAGATACAGTGATATAATCACTATTTTGTGTTTATTGGGCATAGATACTAATCCATCAGGTTTTTCTGGTTCGGATGACTTTAGCAGGAACTCCCACAGCGACTCCATAATCGGGAATATCAGCTGTCACCAGAGCACCGGCGCCAATTACACAGCCTTTGCCAATGGTAACACCATCAAGGATGGTAGCTGAAGCTCCGACCCAGCTTCCTTCGCCAATTGAAACAGGACCTCTGGAATAGATGCCCTGATTCATGATAGGCTTAGTCAAATCTTCAAGATGATACCTGGCCCCTCCGATATAGCAGTTGCCTGCGATTAAAACCGATGGTGCCAAAGTTATTTTACTTATACTTGAAATAATTGTGTGAGCTCCAATATCACAATTATCTCCAATCTCAAGTGGACCTGTTTTTGCCTGGATGACACAAGCTTTACTGATGATTACATTGTCGCCAATTTGTATGGCTGACACATCTTCTGAGCACCCGTCGAGCATAACATAATCATCAATTGCAACATTACTGCCAAGCTCAATATGGCCGGGTTTTCGCAGGACAATACCTTTCCCTAGAATCAAACTTTTGCCGCAGCTTTTAAACAGAGGAGCAAGTATCTTTTTTCTAAGAAGATATCCGAGACCGCCGCCAAGATTCTGACAAACCACGGCCGCAATCTCAAACCGCAAAAGTTGCAGAAGACCAGCACTACTCCCAAGAACTTTTGCACGATACGCGCCAATGGCACTGCCGGACTGCCGGTGCAGCTCATTACTGAGATTCTCTTTAGCAATATCCTTAGAGCCAGCCATGATCCCTGTACCAGTTGGCGGACTCGATTATTCCCGCTTCATTCTCAAACATGGGCTGATATCCAAGAACATCACGCATTTTTTTTGTACTGAAGTTCCGGTCTTTTGAGTAAAAAGCGACCCTGCGTCTATAAATCGGCGGTTCAATTTTAAAAGGCTTACAGAGAAGTTCACACAGATCGCCCATGAAAAAAAACGGACCGATTGGAAGGCGAATCACACGAAGTTTATTATCATAGACTTTCGCAATGATTGCCGCCATATCCTCAAGGCGGATCGGCTCGCTGGCTCCGATTATAAAAGCCTCACCCAAAGCTTTTTCTTCCACTGCCGATCGCATCATGCCACCTACCAGATCCTCCACATGAACAAGATGATACCAGCATTTTCCTTTGCCGAGAATTGGAAAGTAGGATTTATTTGCCATTTTAAACAGTTTCAGCAAACGTCTTTCCCCGGGCCCGTATATGGCACAGGGTCTGATTATGGTATAGGGAAGATCAGTTTTTTCCCCAAACCCGGTAATCCACTTATCGGCTTCAGCCTTAGTCCGTTGATACCCGTCCCCCGGCGCAAAAGGAGAATTTTCGTCTCCAGGAGGGTTAACAATATGTCCATGCACACCCATGGTGGAGACATGAACAAATCTTTTAAAGTCAGGCTGTTTTAGTGCTTCGTCACACAGGAGTTGGGTACTTCCAACATGCACATTCCAGTAATCCTGTTCAGTACTTTTAGCTTCCCGGAAGGCTGCTGCCACATGAAAGACATATTGAATATCATCCATGGCCTTATGGATGGTATCCTTGTCATAAATCTCGCCACGAACCCACTCCACATCCATCTCTTTAAATGGAGAGAGATCGGAGCTTGCTCTTGCTATGGCTCGGACTTTTGTTCCAGCTTCCAGAAGCCGTTTCACAAGGACTCTTCCAGTGTATCCGGTTGCCCCCGTAACCAGCACATGGCTGCCTTGAGCTATTTTTTTATCTGTCATTTCTTTTATATATTAATTTGTTATCTGGGCTTTTACCCAGTCGTATAACTCATCCACTCTTCGCTTATGCGCAGCATAGACGTGATCCTTTTCAACAAATGCCCTTCCATTTCTACCGAGCTTTTCCCGCAATTCCTGGTCTTCAGCGAGCTCAAGAATACCTTTTCCGAAAGGCTCAGGCTCAGCATCTGCAAGATAGGCTTCTTCTGATGTCACAATCTGGGTATGTGTGTAGAGCTTGGTGAGTATCACAGGTTTTCCGGAGTGCATATACGGAAAAATTTTCATGGGAGTATTAACTCCTTTGGTCCTGGGCGCTGCCAGGATATCTGCTTCAGCAAGATATTTATCAAGATCTGAAAACGGTCTGGGGCCCAGAAAATGAACCCGATCAGCAACGCCCAGAGCAGATGCCTTTTCCTTATAGTAGGCGATATCTTCAGGAATGCCACCTATGATGACCAGCTGGACATCATCATTTTTCGCTGTCACATAGGGGAAACTCTCCACCAACAGATCAACACCTTGGTATGTTTCGAGATTTCCACAATAGAGCAGAATAAGTCCCGGGGCATTGATTTCTTTACTTAATGAGCCGGTTTTGGGAAGATCAGGGTTTTCAAGCTGAGAGATATCATGCACGGTAACAGTCTTATTTGACCCGTTCTTCTCGCACAGTTCAGCAAGTGCGTTACAGACAGGAGCATTGGCAAGTGCTCCCCGAATGGCCCTGCCCTCCAAAAAATTAAAGACAGGTGCCATGAATTTGAGCCGGCTGCATTTTTCGATCAGCTGTTGGGCATTTGAAGAATCAATATCGTACACATAGGGAATCTTATAAAAAAGCTTCATTAACATGGCGATAAAAACTGTTTCCTCACCAGCATGAATAATATCGTATCTGTTCCTGTGGACCATTTTCCATGTAAAGATCAGCATAAAAAAATCGATCCACAGTTTCTTCAATGAAAGTCCCGGACGTGTTCCTTTGGTATTCCCGGGAACAGGCACTCTATGCAGCGTCACATGGGGCAATACCACATCCTCACCTTCAGGGTAGACAATGGCATCCACGTCCATATCATCACGCTCAGACAGGGCACGCAAAACCAGCAGCACATCAATGGGCGTGCCCCTGTTTATAAAGAATGGCTGAGGAGCCAATAGCAGTACTTTCATCTGTTCCT
>DQTH01000049.1 GCA_015662865.1 Desulfocapsa sulfexigens | reverse complement strand
GGACGACGTAGCCCCTGTCAGTAAACAGCTTAAATTATTCAACTAATAACCGGACACTAGTGATCCAAAAACGAATCCGTCACGTAAATTTCAGATGATAACTGCAATAGCCCCACAACATATAGAGCAATATCTTGCTGAAACAAGGGAACTCCTATATCAAAGGATAGCTACAATCGGATTTTTGGGCATCTCACTTTTCCTCCTTTTTTCCCTCCTCGATTTCATTGTTGTACGGGAATATTTTACCCTTTTTCTTATCTGGAGGCTTCTTTGTTCAACGGCCATCATTATTGTTCTATTGTATAAAAGTAGAAGCAGATTAGTACACAAACAACCATTTATCCCTGCTATTATACTGTATACTTTCGGCTGTTTGACCATCTCATCCATGATTGTCGCACTGGGAGGCTATGAAACTGGTTATTACATGGGGTTCATACTTCTTTTATATATTTTCACCACGCTTCTCCCATTAAGCGACAAACAATATCTAATCATTGCAGCTCTGACTTTTCTGTCTTATCTGATACCAGTTGTTCTTCTTTGTGACATACAGCCTTTTTCCAAAGAAATATTTACTACCAACAATTTCTTTTTGATTGCTGCCATTATTATCCTTTTTTTTCAAAGCCATGAAAACAACAGGAGTCTTGCGTTGGAGTTCAATATGCGCATGGAAAAAAATGACTACGCCCAAAAACTGTCTACTCTTGCAGATTCCTTGGAAGATGAGGTTTTGAAAAGAACACTGGAGTTTGAAAGCTCTGAACACAGATACAAGCAGCTCTATGAAAACATTAATGATGACATCATCCTGCTGGACCAACAGGGAGCCATCTTACGCAGCAATAAACGTTTTGCCAGACGGATGAAACGTGCAGACAGGCAAATCAGAAATATTGCTTTCCTCTCTTTTGTACACCCTGACGACAGACGCCATGTTGACAAGGCTCTTTTCGCCCCATTCTCCCGTGGCGAAGAGGCAAAAAACGTTGATTTCCGTCTTCAATTATCTGAAAAAGAAATATTTTATGTGGAGTGCAATGGTTCGGTAATCAAAAAAGAAAATCGAGTTATCGGTAGCCAGCTTCTTCTCCGTGATACCAGTGAAAGGAAACGTTTGGAAGAAAAGCTGGAACACTCCTTTCAGACAGAGCAAAACGCAAGAGAATCCATCATTCTAGCCCTTGCCAATCTTGCAGAATATCGGGAGATGAGTACAGGAACAAACCTGAAAAAAATCAGAAATTATTCACTTGTGCTGGCTGATGAGTTGTCAGGAATGGAACAGTACAAGGCCTATATCAATAAAGAATACAAAGAGACGCTGTATCACTCATCCATCCTCCATGACATTGGAAAAGTGGGAATTCCTGACACTATTTTACTAAAAAAAGAACCTCTCACAGAAGAGGAACGCCGGGTCATCCAGGAACATGTGATATTTGGTGGAAAGACACTCAAGGCAATAGAGACCCAGACCACAGGTCAATCATTTCTGGAAATGGGGATACAAATTGCATTCTTTCACCACGAACGCTGGGACGGTACAGGCTACCCCTATGGATTGAAGAAAGAGGAAATCCCTCTCTCAGCAAGCATCATTGCCCTGGTCGACACCTATGAAGCCATGACATCTCCACGCGTATTCCGCGATGCCTACACTCACCAGGAAGCCTTAAAAACCATCCTGAGTGAAAGAGGGAAACAGTTTGCTCCTGATATTGTGGATGCCTTCATGGCCAGACAAAAAGATTTTCAGGATATCGAACAATCACTCAACATCAAACAAAAAGTTATTCAGTTTTCAGCTTACGATCTGTCTGCAACAGAACAAAACGATCAAAATGATACCACTCAAGAGGGTGCGCACGAAGCTGCATTTCCAGTAGATCTGCATATTGTTGAGCCGCAGCCTGAATCAGCTTCCTCCTATCTTTTCTCTGCCCACTGCTGATATATATGGGTTCAGCAAGGCTGAACCGGTAGCTGTTTTTCCCTGTACGATAGCTGAAGAAACAAAATATCGGTGCTCCTGAAACCAGTGCAAAAATATATGGTGCCTCCGGGATATTTGCCTTCCCTCCCAGAAAATTGACTTGCAGGCTGCGTTGATCTTCGCGCCAGAGGATATCGCCGGTCATAGAAACCAAGCCACCATTCTGCAAAAAGCGTATGCCCTCAACTGCATCAAATGGTGAACCGCCATCCCGTTCCACACCTATTATCTTCACACCTGACTCCTGAAGCTGTTCTTTCTGGAGCCCTTCCACCCCTTCCTTTTCCTTAACACCCATATAAAGAAGCAGATTCAAACTGTTTTTCTGCTGCCTGAGAATGGTGGCAGCAATTTCCCAGTTTCCCAAGTGAGACATGAGCAGAATGGCACCCTTTTCCTGCACCACCGCTTCCAGTTTTTCCCAGCCCTCTGACTGAAAAGCGGTCTGTCTCCCATGGCTGGCCAGAAAACGATCCAGATGAATGGTTGTAAAATTCTGATACTGCCGAAATGTGCAAAACTTATGAAAAACACTCTTCTTTTCCGGATAAAGAATCCTGTAAAACCGGTGGCTTTCCTGAACATTTTTCGAGAATAAAAAATAGCCGGCGGCAATACATTTTGAGACAATGGCAAAAAGCCACGTCCCGAATATCCTGGTCATTGTTTCCAGAAAAACATACCAGAATCCTTTCATTTTTGTTTCCACACTTGAAAAATTCGACTGAAAATCAACCTGCTGAATGTGGCTGAATTCCTTAAGAAATCTTTCCACGGATGAAAATGAGAAATACGTTCTGCGCCTTTCTGATACACCACCTGCACAGGAGCTTCAAGGATTGGAATGCCCTGTTGGTGTGCCCGCACCAGTACTTCCACTTCAAATTGAAAACGCCTGGCTTTTACCGGAAGATCTAAAGACTCCGGCAGGGGATAAAGCCTGAAACCGGATTGAGAATCACTGATGAAAGGTCCACCTGATGCCCACACCCAGAAGTTGGAAAACTTCCGTCCGAACTTTGAAGTCCAGGGAACATGATCTCTTTCCATTCCCTGGCGCATTCCAATTACTATCGGACGTTGATTATCCTCAACAGCATTTAAAAGATTAGCTGCATCCTCTGGTTTGTGCTGGCCGTCGGCATCAATGGTAATGGCCCAGTTGCAGGATTGTTGGGCTGCTTTAAAGCCTGTTCGAAGTGCTGCGCCTTTGCCAATATTTTGCTGATGCGTCAGCACTGTAATATTTTCCATGGAGCTGAGTATTGTAGCTGTCCCATCAGTTGAGCCGTCATCCACCACAAAAATCGGAGACCCAAGTGCAAAGGCCTTCCAAACCACATCACTGATACGTGTTCCATGATTATACACGGGAATAACAATGGCCACTTTACTGCGATCAATCATGCTTCTTTCCTTCTGTATGTAGAGCAATACTCCAGGTACCAGGCCCCATGTGAACACCGGAGGTGAGGGAGAGCGGTACCAGTAACACTTCCGCATCTGGAACTTGCCTGCAAATCCGAGGTTTCACTATCTCTGCAAGCCATTTTTTATTATCGGAGTACTGCAGAAGCACAAACAATCCCGCTCCACGACTCTCGTATTTTTTCAATTTAGCAATGGCAAAATCCAGCTGGTCTTCGCTGTTTCTCAAGACTCCAACCTTCCGTACCCCTTCAAAATCAGGGCTGACAACAGGCTTCATATGCAAAAGATCTGCAAAAAATCCTTTTGTTCTGGAAACACGGCCGCCAGCCACCAGATATTTCATTTCATTTATAAAAACAAACTCTTCAGCCTGCATGGTCAACTCTTTTGCATAAGTCATCACGGTTTCAGCCGCTGCTCCCTGTTCTGCCAGACGGGCAGTTAAAAGTGCAATTACCGCCAGACGCCCGGAAGCCGCGCCCGTATCAATCACAGTCAACCGGTCCGCAGGATCATTTTCTTTTTTCCAGGTCAGCACCGCTGAATAATTCCCTGTAAAGGAAGATCCTGTACTTAAATATAAAATTTTATCGTACTGCTCGCAGGCTGCTTCATAATGCAGGTGTCGCTCATGCATAGAGGCCTGTGCTGTGGTTACTCGTCTTCCCTGTTTCAGGAGAGAGTAGAGTATTTCAGGAGAAAAAAGGCTTTCCGGCAATGATTGTTCACCCGCTGTTATATAACTGTCCAGCATAATTATTCCATGCTTCCCGGCAAGAGCAAAGGGGATGGAACCTGCTGCGTCACTCATGATTCGTATCGTGTTCTTTGTAAACTTTTCTCTTTGTGCAAGACAAATCATGGGATCCATGGCCTCATCTGACCAGTTCACCACTTCTCCCAGGGAAGAAAGATCACTACGCAGTTTCTCAGGATTTCTGGTGTGAAGGTGCAGCTTTACTGCGGAGTTGTCTTCCACAATCACAGCGCTGCTGCCAAGTTCGGAGATCATGCCTTGAACATCATGCTTTTTTCCTTCAAGACTTAGAAGTGCTTCCACGCAATGCTCATCAGTGAACTGTGGTTGAAAAGAAGATCTGATATGCAGTTTTTCAGCAAACAGCTCTGTCACAGGAGTTAATTCTTGCTCATCCAGAATAAGTTTCCTAAAAAAACCGTCAAAAAAGATAAACATGCCAAGAGCACCGGCATCAACGACTCCTGCCTCTTCGAGCTCAGATATCTGCTGTTCTGTTTCAAACACAGCGTGGCGCAGTTGTTTTTGAACCCCTGGAAAATCAAGTATCTCTTTGGAGGCACCATCAAGTATCCGACACAGTGAATCAAAAACTCCAAGCATGGTTCCGGAACGGGGATCAGCAATGGATTTCCAGGCAAGATCACGTCCGGCAAGGGCCCGACCTGCCAATCCTGTTTCGGCAGGATTCAGGAATTCACGAAAAAAAGCCACTGCAATATTTCCCGAATTACCGCGACCACTGCCAGCAAGCACAGTCACGGCAGATGCCATGCCGGATTCACACGCCCGCAGTGGAGCAAGGCTGATTCGTAAATTCGTCCCGGTATCGCCATCGGCCACCGGAAAAACATTTATCCGATCAAGTAAATCAGCCCATGCTGTCAGGTTTTCATAGCCTGCAATGCAGGCTGTACAATAAGAAGTCATACAAAATTACTTTATTTCCACTCTTTCAACGCAGTACTCAACAATACAAATCAGAACCGATACAACAATCTGACATCCGCCTCCCCGTCCCTGTAGGCGTTCCGCCCAATCCTTGTAGGACAGCATCAACTGTGCTACCATTCCAGGTAGAGAATGTTCTCTATTTTACTGTTTCATCAATGGAAGAGCCACCCTAAAAAAGATCGCATTAGGGTAGCCTTAAAAATAACAATATGAATCATCATCTCCACCCTTCTATAAGAAGTTTTACGTGTTCACTTCACTGTCTCATTGTTTTTATGGCAGTGACACTGAGTTGTACTGCAATTGCCTCTGGAACCGTATCTCCTGCCGCCGTCAGTAAGACAGACAGCAGTACGACACCAGTTGAGACCGGAAAAAATGAAAAAGAACAGCCTCAGCTGGAAGACAAGAACCTCTCTGATCTCATACCCAAAACCACAGATCTGTCCAAAGCTCTCATTGAGATGGATGCGGAGCTGTCTGCAATGCAGGATACAAGCAAAATCCAGGACCGTCTGCTGAAATTTTCACAGGAAAAAGACCTACTGCAGGAACAGCTTCACACTCTACTCATCGACCCGCAGGGCAAGGTCCAGCAATTGACCAGTCTGCAGAGCATGCTGCAGGAAATTATCCATAAAGTATCAACTACTGCCGAAGATCAGGATAAAGCCATTGCAGTGCTGGATACCTGGGTTGATTTCTGGAGTAAAGAAAAAAGCGATCTGCCACATTGGGAGCACGGGTTGGGGGCCAGCAGCTCTTTACCGGAAGTACAGGAAGTGCTGGGTCGATTACAAAACACAGTTGATCAGGCCGAGGAAATCATTAATACCGAACTGCTGCCGTTGCTGGTACTACAGGAAAAAACTGGTCACATCCAGATAGAGATACACAAGCTGCACTAACGCATGCAAAAACTATTTGAAAATACCTTCCAACAGAAGATATACCAGCATGCACCATTTTTATTATCAGCTGATTTCATAAACCAGTTCAACAGAGCGCTCCTGAAAAAAACCATTGGCGGTCTTCAGCAGGTCTTTCATCCTGATATAAGCTTTTTAAAAAAAGAAAAACTAAAAATCTCCGCTACTGTTATTCTGTTTTTCATCCTTCTTTCCAGCTTCTATTCAAGCAGCAGATCGTTAACAGCTACAACCCACTGGAAATTTTTCCACGACCGCCCCATTTCTGTAGCCTTTTTTATCAGCTTGTTTTTCTTCTTTATTGTCAGTAGTAAGCTTCCTCCCTTCTGGCTGACAGTCCTGAGAGCTTTTGCTCTTATCAGCACCATACGAATAAGCAGAGCCATTATTACAAACAAATTACAGAAAAATTTTATCACAAGACTTGCCTTACTGCTGCTTGCGACCGACCTGATATCCCTGATCAACCTGCCAATGCCAATGGTTCGTCTCTATATCATTGCCATTTCTGTATCCCTTATTATCTTCTCCATCTCACAACAGATCAGCACTAAAGGATCAGGAAAAAAACCTATCTGGCTGATCTGGGCCCAGCATCTTGGTACCCTTTCTCTTGTTATTATTCTGTTTGCTGAAATCGACGGCCGGTCGGAACTCGCCTATTTTGTTTTTGTTGCGACTCTAAAGACTCTCTTTGGTGGCCTTCTGGTCTGGATTCTCTACCTGATCATACTTGTACTGATTGAGATAGCGCTCCACTATGCCCCTCTTCCACTTTTACAGAAAAATACAAAACCTATCATTGCAATGGTACAGCCCTTGCTGTTTGCCGGAGCTATACTGGTTCTGACCGGAGAAGCTCTTGTTGACTGGCGACTTTTTCCGACATCAGCCGATGCCATTACCTATATCAGCCATCTGGGAGTAACATTTGGTGATAGCCGAGTGTCCCTGGGCCTGCTTTCGGCAGCTCTTTTTCTTATTTATACCGCATACTGCATTTCAAAAATCGTACAGTCAATCCTGCTCCAGACAGTTCTTCCACGAAAAAATGTGGACAACGGGGTTCAGCATTCCATAACCACACTGCTGCATTACTCCATTATGCTCATCGGCTTCCTTATGGCTCTTCAGGCACTGGGTTTCAGCCTGACGAATCTCACTATCCTTGGTGGCGCACTTGGTGTGGGAATTGGCTTTGGCCTGCAGGCCATTATCAACAACTTTGCCAGTGGACTGATTCTCCTTTTTGAAAGACCAATTAAAGTGGGAGATACCATCCAGATTGGAGAAGAACTCGCCGAAGTAAAAGAGCTCGGCCTTCGGGCAACCATTTTGCAAACTTTTGACAATGCAGAAATTGTTGTTCCAAATTCCGATTTAATCACCAGCCAGGTGACAAACTGGACTCTTCTGGAAAGACGGATCAGAATAAAAATTCCCGTGGGTGTTGCCTATGGATCTGATGTTGAAAAAGTGCTGAAGATTCTGCTCGATTGCGCTGAAGAACGTCCGGAGATTCTCGACACGCCAAAACCAAGTGCACTCTTTCTTGCCTTTGGTGCCAGTTCGCTGGATTTTGAACTGCGTGTCTTTATCCCGGAATTCACAAATCGGCGACAGGTACAGAGCGAGCTTAATGTGGATATAAACAGAGAATTTGCTGATGCTGGTATTGAAATTCCTTTTCCGCAGAGCGATCTGCATATACGCAGTATTGATCCTGAAACGGCGAATATATTTTCTGGTAAAGGTGCTGATTACTCAGACAAAAGAGACTGAATTCCCCTTCTGTCATATTTTCCATTCGCAGTGACTGGAATGTGATCGACTTTCCTGATGCGTTTGGGCAAAGCAGCTGGTTCCAGGGAAGATGCCAGGTTTCTTTTAATCTGTTTCAGATCAATGTCACCGCCACGAACAAGAGCCGCAATCCGGTTTCCACGACCACTGTCATCACCAAGAGCCACAACTACACACTCTTTCACATCGGGCTGCTTCTGCAGCAAATCCCGTATTTCATCAAGATCCACCCGCTCGCCACCCACCTTAGTGATGGCGTCTGCCCTGCCATGCAGAGAAAATTCGTTTTCTCCACGGCTCTGAACCCGATCACCAGACAGAAAAAAATCGTGCTCAGCCATGGGTAAATCAGGAGATAGAAACGGTGAGCGCACGTACAGTCTCTCTTCTTTTATCTGCCACTCCACAGGAGGCAGAGGAGAAAAAAACTCCTGCCCGCCAAATCGATCACGGATGGCAAGGCCTCCGGTTTCCGTGGAGCCATACACCTCAACCACACCGATTTTATTAGTCTTACAAAAATCTTCATTATCTGACTGTTCCAGCATACCTGCAGAGGAAAAAGCAAGGCGCAATGATGGCGTAATCTTACGACCGCGCAAAACACGGTAATGGGCAGGAACACTGGCAAGAATTGTAGCTGACTCCTGATGTGCCACTTCTGCTATTTCTGCTGGAAAAGAAGGAGTTTCTGCAAGTACCCGGGCAGAGGCAACAAGGGGAATCAGGACAGAAAAAAGAAGCCCGTAGATGTGATAAGGAGTGACAGTTGCCATAATGGTGTCGCTTGTATCGATATTAAAGCGAGCAGCCATGAACAGCGCCTCTCCAAGCATATTCCCAGCAGTTTTTGACCAGATTTTAGGTGCTCCGGTGGATCCTCCGGTGAATAACAGAAGCCATGTAGTATGTACTGATATTTCTTCAGATGCAAAGGCAGGTGTCTCATTATCGCCCATGGATCCAGAGGACAGGAGCTGTGTTTTTGCAGGAAAATCTCTTTGTTGGCCAGTATCCACAATTGCCCATTTGTAGCCTGTTGCGTCCTGCATCTGGGCAAGAGCTGCTGCAGAAAAACTGTGGGGCAGTGCCAGGATGTGTCCACTTGCAAGTGATGCAAGAAGAGCGGCTGCAATGGTGCTCCGATCTTCGGCTGCCAGGCAGACAGGTACTGTTTTATCTTCAATTTCTTTTAGTCGCAGATAAAACTTTGACGCCATAGCATAAATATCAGTAAAAGTTGCCCTGTTGCAGACAAATTCCTGGTCAGGATATACAGGCCCCTGCAGCAGCTCTGCTAATAGCTGTTCAAGCTTATGCTGGTCGTAATCACTTGCCATCTCAGGTCAAATCCCGGCCAAAAGCCTGATCAGATAATTTTCGGTTGCGGGGCCTGAAGGTTCCGTCCTCCATCTCCTTGCTCACAACCTGCTTAAAGAGCTTGAACATTTTCATTTCCTGAGGTTCATCACGGTAAAAACTATTCCAGGCGAGATCCAGCAGTTCCTGCAAACGCTCGGGGCTCATCTGTTTAGGCTGGTAGACAACTTTGTCTGCTGAATAATCATTCCAGTCTTTTGTGAGAATCCGCCCCTGTTCTTCAAGCTCTCTGTAGGCCTTGGTGTGGGGAAAAGGGGTCAATACGGTGAATTCTGCCAGATCTAGCTCAATATCAAGCAGAAAATCAATGAGCTCTTTAATGAAATCTTCGCTGTGGCTGTCAAGCCCCAGTAGAATGGTTCCCTCAACCCCGATCCCATGATCATGATAACGTTTTATCCGCTCGCGAATATAATCTGAGGTATCGAAAACAGCCTGATACACGTACCAGGCACCGGCACGGGCGGCCAGATCAAGAATTTCCGGTTTATCTTCAATGGGGTGGGAACACCACTTCTTTTTCAAAGGGATCATTTCACGGAACAGATCTTTCTCCCACTGACTGTCCTGGGCCAGAGAATTATCTACGATAAACATCCGGTTATTATCAATCCCTGCCATTTCAGCAACTGCCTGATCAATGGGTCTGGGTCTGAAATCGCGTCCGCCAAGATAGGAGACGGCACAAGGATAACAGTTGAAGCGGCAGCCCCTGGAGGCATGCACCAGATCAACCATCTGCACGCCTTTGTAATTATAAAGCTTTCTGTTTAGAATATCTCTGCGTGCCGGGCCGACAAGTGCAATATCCGGCCTGTTATCCATATAATCATAACAGGGTTTCAGCTCGCCCTGTCTGAAATCAGCAAGAACCTGTTCCATGCGGCTCTCTGCCTCTCCCAAAAAAACAGAGTCAGCATGTTTCATAGTCTCTTCTGCATGAAGCATAGTGGCGATTCCACCAAAAATAACCTTCACTCCTTTCTTCCGGAAACGATCGGCAATTTCCCAACCACGCTTGACCTGCACTGTAAGCATCATGGAGATGCCTACCATATCAACCTGTTCATCAAAATCTATCTCTTCCAGATTCTCGTCAATAAACTCAACATCAACATAGTCCGGTAGTGCGGCAGCAAAAACAACAGGCCCGTGAGGCGGCAGATGAAACTCTGTCTGGCGGAACAGTTTGGCCCATTTGGGATAAATCAGTTTAAATTTCATATTTTCTTATTTTCATATTTTCTTATTTTCTCGGCACTTATCAGCGTCATATCCAGACTATAGCCGCGCATTCCATGGGCTTTCAGCTTAAGGTTTCCCGGTATTAAAAGGCCGTCAACAGGTATTCGGGGGCCTACTGTGATGGATCGTTCTCTATTATGATCAGTGTCGTAAACAGTAATTTCACGACTCCCATCCATATTTATTTTTACATCCGTTGTCTGCCCCTTGTCCTCAACATACCTGCAGACAGATGTCCCGTCAGCAAATGTTCCAACAGAAGGATGCGGATCTGAAGGTACCTGAAAAAGAGTTCGCACATCACGCATAAGACCTGAGGCAAACCCCGGATCATCAAATGGCGGCAATGCCCTATTCACTTCCAGCGAGCTGTCTTTTTTCTGTATGGCTTCAAAGAACACAAAACCTTCCACTCCCATAAGCCCGGTTTTCAAGGTGTCGCCATCAAGGACAGTTACACCGATCACTGTGGCACCGTGACCATCAGCCATTTGAAAAACAATGGAATGAACAAACTGGTACTGCCCTTTAAAAAAAGTCTGTTCACAACTTTGCACGATCTCCCCGCTGAGGCTTTGCTCCGCCGATGGCAGTCCATTTAAAACCGGCAATCCACTACTCTGGAATGTTGAACAGGACAGCAGTAAAAATGCAAGCATTGCCAGACAGACAGCTCTCATGGTTTTATGAAGGTGACTGCAGGAATCTTTTCGTTTAATTTCCCGTCTGAAAAAACCATTCTGGTCAGAGATTTTTCGCCTTCATTCAGGGTTACAGATTCCATAAGGCCGGTTTGTCCCAGCAGCTTCAATTCAATGGAGCTGATTATCTTTGCCAGCGCCTCTTGCCTGGGAGTAAGAATAATGCGATTGTTATCTTTTGTATGAACCTTAAAAGTAGGAGTATCTGTGATTTCACCATCCAGCCAGCCGGTAATCTCCTGCAGAACAATCTGCATGGAATCCACTCCCATGCCCTGTTCTTCCTTAAATAATTCCCCGTGCTGCACAAATTTACGAATGTGGCCATCATGCATGAGTAGAACTGTGCGAACCGGGGAAAAATATTCCCAGCGTAAGGAATCAGGTGCCTGAAAGACAAAACGTCCCTTTGAAATAATCGGTCGGACAAGAATGGGCAGCTGTTTTTCCTGGGTAAAGTCCGCCTGCACCGAGTCCACCTGTACAGATGCCAGGAGGTCAGCTTCTGTTGCCTTTACCTGCAGCGGAAATGAAAAAAAGATCAAAAAAAGTATAAGAGTCAGCAGGCGCATCATCAGCACATTCCACCGTTCACTGACAGGATCTGTCCTGTCATATAAGAGGCATCGGAAGAACAGAGAAATGCCACCACTTTCGCGACTTCCTCCGGTTTGCCGATACGAGCCATGGGAATCATGGTTTTTATATGTTCTTTGGGGGCATCTGCTATCAT
>DQTH01000100.1 GCA_015662865.1 Desulfocapsa sulfexigens | reverse complement strand
TGATCGGATTATGTTAAAAACGGTATATTGCTAAATCAAATGGCCTATATACCCGTTTTCAAACTACAACGAGGCTTGCTTCGGGAATTGCTGACAGAATATCCAGAGTCTAGGGATCAGGGCAGGACCTGCCTGTTCGCCGGGAAAGTCAAAAGTGACGGCCAGGAAAAGCAGTGCCAGAGCCATGAGGGCTGCAGGAGCCATCGCCTGGCCAGTCCATTCACGCTTTGAGGAAAAATGGAAAGCCAGGCCTGTACCGATAAATCCTGCCAACAAGAGCAGAGTCCAAATAGCCAGACCGGTTCCCTGACTGAAATATTGCATAAATTACCTCTTTATAAATACAAAGCTATTACGCCGGGTAGATACGAAAAAAAAAGAGCTTCGAGTACGGGTCACGCCTGTATCTCTTTTCGGGACACAGGCGTGGTGTGAAAACGAATCTCTTATTTAATGACCCCAAGCTCTTTCAGCGCTTTAGCAAATTCCTTTTTATCAGCCTCAACAATAGCCTTGAATTCCTCAGCACCTTTCATAACCGGATTAGCGCCACCTTTTTCAACATAGGCTTTCCAGTCCGGATCACTGTTGACTTTGTGGAACAGATCAACATAAAAGGCCTCTGCCTCTGCAGGGATGCCCTTTTTTGCCATAAAACCGCGCCACATGATCTCGTTACTCAAACCTTCAACTCCGAGCTCACTAAAGGTGGGCACATCAGTAAACTTGCCACCCAGTCGTTTTTCAGAAGCAATCGCCGCAACCTTGAGGTCCGGCCTTCCAATGACATCCTGGGGATTGCCGACATAAACAACACCGTGGCCACCAAGAAGGGCGGCCATTGACTTACCGCCACCGGCATAGGGAATCCACTTGGCCTGAATGCCGGCAGCTTTCCAGGTCTTCATGGCCATGATGTGATCATTTCCACCCGCTGCAGGGCCAACCCAGAGTTGTTTACCGCTTTTTGCTTTTGCATCAGCCACAATTTGTTCCCAGGTATTCACCGACTGGTTCCTGTTGGTTATAATCGCCTCAGGATCAACCACCATCAGTCCCATCCAGTTGATATCATGGGTATCAATTTTACCGCCAGTTGAAACTATTTTTCCAATGTTTGATCTGGTCACCGCTGCAAACTTGTAGCCATCCGGCTTTTGAGAAAGGATGTATTTAATGGCCACAATACCGCCGGCACCGCTTTTATTGACAACTACAAAAGTTGCATCGGTGTACTTGGCGGCAATCACCGTAAATTTACGTGCGAAAACGTCAATTGCCCCACCCGGTTTTGTGTAAACAATCAGCTTAATGGGTTTTGCAGGAAATTCTTTGGCAGAAGCAGCAGTGAGTGTACCAGTCAGCATGAGTGCTGCAATCAGCAGGGTAATAATGTTTCGTTTCATATCTCTCCTTCATTGCGTATCTCCCTGTATGGCCATCTGTGGCCACCTGATGTTGCGACAGGTATCATGCAGGGATGATGTACAAATTCCTGATTAGTGCAAATTTATTCCATACCAACAACACGTTTTGCAGCCCTTAGGTAATTCACATTTTCAAAGCCGCTGATTTCCAGTTTATCGATGACCTTTTCCATGGCACCATAATCCTCACTTTCCACACAGGTGGTCTCGACCATTGCGCCGTTGAACAGTATCCTGCCATACTCACAGATAACACCATCAACCGAGAAACCATATCGTTCCTTGTGGACGCCGACACTGACAATATCATCAGTTGTCTTAATCAGTGCCAGAAATGCGTCAAATGAATAACCGTCCCGGTTGAGTTCAACATTGGCCTGAAGATTTTCAAGGATAGTTGCCAGTTCATCTTTTTTGACAGGAAACTGGAATTTACCTCGTGGCTGGTAAATCTCGTAACCTTCTTTGGTTTCCCCATCCCTGGTCTTGATATCGAGCAGGCCGTTACGAATTTTCACATTGGCCTCGTTGGTATGCCTGGACAAAATGTACGTTTCGCCACTGTGACGAACCTTGAACAATGTTGCCTGAGCTTTCCACATTGCCGGTTTGACAATGTCGATGATTCCCTGGCCAAACACCCGAAATTCAGCTCTAGGAACTATCTTTTCAGCATCTTCAGATGTAGTGGCCTTATTTGCATCAAACACGCTCATAATTTGCTCCTTCTATGAATAGTGTTTTACCTACTCCTGAGGCAGGTATACGTTGAAAAATGTCTGTGTTTTGGAAATCTGATTTTTGCTCAGCATTCCCCGTTCTTTAAGAAAGGAAAAGGTCTGTTCCTGCAGCTTTTCAAGCTGTGCTCGTTCCGATACCGGACCAGTGAAAGACAGTTCAAAAACTGTGTGGACAGTGGTAGGAAAATACCAGCTGGCAAGATCGACTTCGAAATCCTCATTATTCGCCAGTGGATTTTCCTGACCCAGTTTAATTTTAAATTGATACTGATTGGATGTTCCTGGAATGACGACAGCCGGATCCGGCATCACCGGCATATACTGCTCATCAATATGGGTAAGATCGTTCATGACAAAATGATGTTCAATTCCTCCCCCACCAAATTTCGCTTTATCTGCAGCAAACAAACAGGATGGTACAGTAAAGAAGAAAGCGATAAGAGTGCAGGCAATTCCTCGTCTGGAAAAGAAACATTTAGTTTTCATTTGTACTTTCCCCCAGAAAGTTTGATGACTGTTCCGACATGAGCTTTTTTCTCCTAAATCGTGTATCTTTCATTACTTGAACCTACCACTCAGGTAGTGAAAGGCAAATCAGAAAGGACTATGGTAGCCATAAGGTTTGCTTATGAACTTTGATCAGCTCAGAACATTTCAGGCCGTGGCCAGAACCGGGAGTTTCACCAGGGCAGGCCGCAAACGAGACAACTACCTTGGAAGCCTTCCATTCCGTTCCGTTTATCTGGAGAGAACAGGGGACCCAGGTACGAAAAAAAGTCGAAGAATGTCTGGATGAAACCGCAATCGCTTTTACTCCCCAAAAGTTCATTGAACTGAAAAATATGGCGACCGCCAAGAGACTGGTTGAGGAAGGCTACGGAGTTACAATAGTCCCTGCTGCTGTGGTTGAGAGGGAACTCTCAGCCGGACTGCGCAAGGAGCTTTCACTTCCCTGGCTGGAAATGAAAGCTTCATACTTTTTCCACTATTTCAAAAACAGACAGCCTTCCAGAGCCGCTGAAGTCTTTCTCTCCTTATTTCCTGTGGTCATTTCCTTAAGCCATGCAGAAAATCTGAATGTTTCACTTTTAAAATAGTGAACAGAATTTTCATTATTCAACATGAAACTTGATCGATTACTTTCCATTGTCATCATGCTGCTTAACCGGCAGAGAGTGCAGGCCAAAGACCTGGCTGATCATTTTAAAATTTCAGTAAGAACGATCTATCGTGATATTGACGCAATAAACAGGGCCGGGATTCCCATAGTCACCCACCAGGGTCATAATGGTGGACTGGAAATAGTCGATAATTACAAGATAGACCGTCAGATCCTCACGTTGCAGGACATGATTTCCATGCTTTCAGTCTTAAAAGGTATGAATTCCACCTTTAAGGACAGACAGATAGATAATGCCATTGAAAAAATTCATGCCCTGGTTCCGCAGAGCAAACAAGAATACGTCAGGAACCGTGTTGATCAGATTATTATCGATGTGATGCCATGGGGAATGAACAACTGGCAAAAAGACAAGATGCTTTCATTGCAGAAGTCCATTGCAGGCAACCATCTGGTCAAATTTTCCTATCGCGACAGCAATGGAACCAAATCACAGCGCACAGTTGAACCCATGACCCTGATATTTAAGGCAACATCCTGGTACATATTCGCGTATTGCCACCTGCGCAATGATTTCAGGATTTTCAAACTGACAAGAATCGATAAAGTTGAGGTACTGGAAGAGACCTTTACTCGAAAGGCTGCGGACTACAGAGAGCATGACAGGATGTATTCCGGAAATGTAAAAACGATCAGGCTGGTCATACGGTTTTCCCAAGAAATACGACATAATGTGGAGGATTATTTTGAAAAATCCTGCCTAGAATACTTGAAGAACGGCGACATCAAAGCAACATTTGATTTGCCGGATAATGACTGGGTCATTTCGTATTTATTGAGCTTAGGCGAACACGCAGAAGTGCTCAAACCAGAAAAAATTCGCATCATCCTGCAAGAAAAAGCAAAAAAAGTAGCTGCCCTCTACCAAACCTGACATACAGGTGTCAACGCCTCCGGGTATGATGATTACAAAATTAACCTGGAGGATAAATAATGAAAATTTTATTGATCGTTGCTGCTGTTGTTCTAGCTGGGGCTGGAGGATTTTTCTTTTATTTCATGAAAGGCCCTGCTTTAAGCAGGTATGAATACTTAAAGAATCCAAGAATAACGACAATTCCGGACACCAATGTCCTTGAAATTCCCTTTGCGACATCAGCTGATGGATTAAAAGAAGTTTTTGATTTCTTATTTAAAAACTATTTCAAACTAAAAGGTGCACCCAAAAGAGCTGCAAAGATGGCGCCGCCTCTAGCCAGGTATGAGAATGCTTTGGATTTTGAAATGGAAGAGGAAAAACGGAAAACTGTTTTTGACAATATGATCTGGAAAGGAGTTGCAGCAATCCCGCTGCCTGCTGACATCACCAGTCTGCCTGATCTCAGGAACGAAAACCTGACAGCCGCAATAGCCTGCTGGCAATACGGCGAAATTGCAGAAATTCTACACGTCGGTCCATATGAAAAAGAGGCCTCCACTGTCAGAAAACTAATGAAATTTATTGATGAGCAGGGATATGAAGTTTCAGGATTCCACGAAGAAGTTTATCTGCATGGTCCGGGGTCGCCATTCAGCAAACCGGAAAAGTATTACACCATTATCCGCTATCCTGTGGAGAAAAAAAAACAACTTATCTGGTATTAAATTTTTTTTATAAAAAAGACACTAATGTTAAAAAATGGGTATATTTCCATCAGTCAACGCTTCTGTATGAATTTCAGGTGAGGAAAACATTTTGAAAGACCGTTTTGTTTATGTACTCTTAATACTGGGAAGCCTGTTATTTTTTGCAACGCCGGCATTGTCCTTAAATGCATTTGACTCCTGTATGCTGAAAGCCATTCAGAATGCCTCTTCTGATATGACAATTGGAGAATTGAAGGCTGAGTGCCGGAAAGAACAGGCTGCTGTGCAGAAAAATGTAACCGAGACAGATTCCTCTGACAGAGCTGATAAGGGGTATACATTTTCTAACCGCTTAAAAGAAGACGAAAAAAACATTTTACGGCCATTTTCTCTTATGGCCCATAAGCCAAATTACATCCTGTTCGGAGCCTATAACCACAACGGTTTTGACCCATCATTACATCAGGAACAGTACAGTAACCCATCACTGTCTGCCAAACATGTGGAATCACAGTTTCAGCTTTCCATCAAATCCCCCCTTGTAGTTGATCTTTTCAAACAGAATATTGACATCTATGCTGCTTACACCAACTTGTCCTTCTGGCAGGTTTATAACAGTGAATTTTCATCACCATTCAGAGAAATAAACCATGAGCCTGAGGCATGGATACAATTCAATCCGGCAGAGATAAAGGCTTTTGCTATTAAAAACAGTCGAAATAGAATCGGTTTTGTTCACCAGTCAAATGGAAAGGGAGGGATACTGTCGCGAAGCTGGAACCGGGTTTATTTAAGTATGCTTTTTGAAAAAAACAATTTCACTTTCAGCATCAAACCCTGGCTTCGAATTCCGGAAGATGCTGAAAATGATGATAACCCGAACATAACAGACTATCTCGGACATTATCATGTGCGGTTTGGTTATAAGCTTTCTGATCACACCTTCAGTATGATGCTGCGAAACAACCTTGAATCAGGTTTCAGCAAGGGGGCCATGGAATTGGGATGGAGTTTTCCTTTATGGAAGTATAATTTTATTAAAGGATATGTTCATTATTTCTCAGGTTATGGCCATAGCCTTATTGATTACGACAATTATATTAACAGCATCGGTGTCGGTGTTTTACTGACCGATATCCTGTAGCAGGGATCACAGCCCTCTCTAAACCATGCATCATTGAAGTTTCCCTGCTACTTCTCCTTCTTTCCCGAGATAAATTCTTCCTTTGCAGACTCAAGAAAACTCTTTTTTCCAAACAGAGTTATTATGTCTCCAGAGGCAAAACAAGTATTACCACGGGGAATATGGATTACCCCTCCTCTGTCCATCGAGACAACATTTACAGATTCGCTGAGATCCAGATCACGAAGTTTCTTTCCGACAGCATGGTATCCTGTTTTTAGACGAAATTCCGTAAAATCATTATATTGCTCCTTACGAAGAACAGTATCGCCCTCAAGCAGTTGCCCCCTTTGTTTGCGAACAATGCCGACATCATAAGCCCTTAAAATATCACTGCGGCTGATCAGGCCGAGTAACTGTTTTTCTGAAGACCTGGAAACAACCGGCAGCCGGGCAAGATCTCTTGGTGCCATTTTTTGAATGGCGGTCCAGATCGGTTCATCACCAAACACGGTTACCGGATCAGTTGTTGCAACGTCTCCAACCTTTAAACTGCGTATCTTCACGCCTTCCTGAGACATGGTTCTTTCAATATCCTGGAGAGTTACGATTCCCCAGAGGTTCTGTTTTTCATCAAGCACCGGAAACCCGAGAAAATTGGTCTCCTGAAATTTCTGATAGAGCTCTGCAAAAGGTTGATCTCTATGAACAACAATGGGATCCTTATTCATCACTTCGCGGACATGCACGCCCTGCATAATATCCATATCACGTCCCTGCTCAAATCGAATACCCCGTCGCACAAGCTTGATGGTGTAAATGGACTCGGGATGCAGATACTGGGCAAGATAGGAAGCGGTAACTGCTGTGAGCATGAGAGGTAAAATAAGCGCGTAGTCATTGCTCATTTCAAAAACTATCAGCATAGCTGTGAGTGGAGCGCGAGCACAGGCCGAAAAAACAGCAGCCATGCCAACTAGCGCATAGGCACCGGATGGCCCGGCCAGTTCCGGCTGCCAGGCGGCAAACAACTTACCCATGGCGCCGCCAAGCATTGCTCCGATGAAAAGCGACGGAGCAAAAACACCTCCAGAGTTTCCTGAACCAAGGGTAAAGGATGTGGCAAGTGGTTTCAGGATAACAAGCAGGGCAAGAATCCAGAAGCTGGTGTTTCCATGCAGGGCATCTTCAATAAAGGTAAACCCAGAACCATACACATGGGGAATATTTTCAATGAGCGGCATGCCAAGCCGGTACTCGGTTGTGCTGCCGAAACTGATTCCTGGCAGCTGCAGATAACAATAACCAAGTAAACCAAGAAGCAATGCTCCAACAGCGGGTTTCAGGGGCACCGGAAATTTCCAGTTATCAAAAGTATCTTCAAACCAAGACAGCATGCGTATAAAAGAAACACCGACAAGAGCTGCAACAAGCCCGAGAAGCAGATAAAACAGAATAGTTACGGGTGATTCCATGGTGTAGGTGGGGACAGTGAAAGCCGGTCGGTCGCCTAGAAATACCTGGCTGACAACAGCTGCTGACACTGCTGCAATAACCACGTTGCCAAATGCCCTCACCTGCAGTTCACTCATCAATACTTCAATGGCAAAGGCAACTCCTGCAATGGGCGCATTAAAGGTTGCGGCAATTCCTGCAGCGGCACCACAGGCCACAAGGTTTTTTATGCGGTCATCAGAGAGATGAAGGACCTGGCCTGTCACAGAACCAAGGGTGGAGCCGACCTGTACAATGGGCCCTTCCCGGCCTGCAGAACCACCGGTTCCAATACACAAAGCAGAAGCAACTATTTTTGCAATTGCTACACGCGGACGAATCCTGCCTCCACGCAAAACAAGCGCCTGCATAACTTCAGGAACACCATGGCCTTTTGCTTCTCTTGCGAACCAGGCAATAATGGGACCGGCAAGCAAAGCGCCGCCAACCGGGACCAGGACATAGCTCCAGACACCCAGATGGGGAAACAAAAATTGAATACTTGAATATGAGCTGTTCTGGATAATAACAATGAGACGAATAAAAAACACAGCTGCCAGACCGGTGGAACCACCTATGATAACCGCCAGAATGAGAAGCAATAAGCCTTCCGGCGGAGCTGTTTTATCGAGAAATGCGCCTAAAGGATTACGTTTCATTGTTATGGGTGGGATGGTGGTTAATCAAAATTTTCCTTTACCCTACTTGAACTGAGTCAGGCTAACCGCATGGCTTTGACAGCTTAGTTGATGTGGAATACTATTCCAAGTCTTTTCGAGCTTGAAAGAACATACTTCAGTTTCTCTTCTCAGGCTTAAATACGACATACCCACCGCATCTCACCAGCACCACAGCTATCCGTAAAACCTGCAACGCTTTCGTAGAACAAAAACTACACTTTGCCGGCATGGTGCCACATAGTTGATCGTTAGCCATTTTCACACCACACAAATGTGGCGTCCGAAAATGCCTCAGAATTGCACAGCAACACATATAATATCAACAACATATACACAAAAGACACTTTTCATCTCCCTCTGTCCTGTAACTGGCACCTTTAATGCTATTCAAAAGGCAAGAAAACGAAAATGCATACAAAATCAAATGAATACGGAGGACACCATGACTACAAACACTAACACAACAACCAGGAATAACGTTGATGCCAGATACGAAACTTCTAAATTCGTCCTTGGTGTTGGAATCACACTGGCCGCTCTTATTGGTCTCTGGGGTACAGTTTGTCTTGTCAGCGCACTCATGGGCAATGGTCCTGCCAATCTTGTGAAAAGCTATTTCAGTGCATTGCTCGGCTAATGAAAAAAGGAAAACAAATCTAAAAACAGGGAGAATACCATGGCTGACAATACATCAAAAACCGCGACTAGAATCCTCCTGGCAGCAGGTTCAGTTATCTGTCTCTGGGTTGCAGCAGCTTTTACCAGCGCCCTTTCAGCAACAGGCTGGTCTGTCGGTGAACTGGCAGGACAATATATGACTGCAATCGGTATGATTAAACCTTTGCATACTCTGGTTGACTACTACACACACATTAAAGGTATTGAATATCTTATCTGTGTTGCCTTCTTTGTGGTCTTTCCGGTTTTCTTTAAATACGTAAATAAGGCGCAAAAACAGGCAACAGCGACCAAATAACGATAATATTTACAAAAGAGCTCTCCTCCTGAACCCTCCGCCATCAGTTTGTTTCGATGGCAGGAGGGTTTTTTTAACCAATTACAGAGTTTGTAATTCTGCGGTTTCACATATCCAATTTCGTAATCCTTCACAGGTGCCTCATCTTTTTACAGACACGCTCGGGCGCTATAGCCCCTCTATGCGGGTGGGCGTGACCGTGAAAATATGAGGTGCCGGTGGAGGATTACGGATTTTCTTCTGTCTCGCAAGCTCAGAATGTGCTAGTACACAGTATAATTTAAAGTTTCGGATAAAGTCGCTTTAG
>DQTH01000118.1 GCA_015662865.1 Desulfocapsa sulfexigens | reverse complement strand
TTATGATATTGAGATCACTTTTATGGAGGCTGTACACGGTGTCTCCAAAGAAGTGGCGATCAATCGTCGTGATACCTGCTGGACATGTGAAGGCAGCGGCTGTCGTCCCGGTTATCAGCGTGATACATGCCCAAGTTGCCACGGTAGAGGCCAGGTGATTCGGTCCCAGGGCTTTTTTCAGGTCTCTTCAACCTGTCCCCAGTGTCACGGGGAAGGTGAAATTGTCTCTGAACCCTGTAATGACTGTAACGGCAGTGGACTCATAAATAAAAGTAAAAAAGTTTCGCTGAAGATACCGGCCGGAGTCGATACCGGCGCCCAGATGCGTCTGCGGGGTGAAGGTGAAGGCGGCCGCAGGGGCGGTCCTTCCGGCGATCTATATGTGGTGATTCACGTCCAAGAGCATGAATTCTTCAAACGTGACAGGCAGACAATTTTTTGTGAATTTCCTGTTACCATGGCTCAGGCTGCACTTGGCTGTAAAGTTGATGTACCCACGATTCATGGGAAGAAGAAACTGAATGTTCCAGCAGGCAGCCAGTCAGGGAAACAGTTTACATTGAGAAAAGAAGGTATTCCCAGTCTGCGGGGCGGCGGACGTGGAGATATGGTTGTCCAGCTTCAGGTGAGGACTCCCACCAATCTCTGCGAAGAACAGAAGAAAGTCCTAAAAGATTTTGACGAACTTTGTAATAAACATGGACAGAACAAGGAAAATGAGGGTTTCTTTTCCAAACTTATCCATGAAGTGGTCGGAAAGAAAGAATAAGATTCCTTTATAAAGAATAGTTACACTATCGTTATGGCTGAAAATCAGGAACAATCACCACTCACTCATTTTGATGCTGATGGCAATGCCATAATGGTAGATGTCAGCAAAAAGGCTGAAACTGTGCGTGTGGCAACGGCAAGCGGCAGGATCACCCTCTCCCGTGAAGCTTATGACCTTGTGAAAAGCGGGTCCATGGCCAAAGGCGATGTCCTTGGGGTCGCAAGGGTTGCAGGAATCATGGCTGCCAAAAAAGTGGATAGTCTCATCCCACTTTGTCATCCCCTTGCGGTGACTAAAATTACCATAGATTTTTCATATCTTGATGATTCCTGTCAGATAGAAATTGAAGCGGTTGTGGGCATCACAGGAAAAACCGGGGTTGAGATGGAAGCCTTAACTGCTGTTTCGATTGCAGCGTTGACCATTTATGACATGTGCAAAGCCGTTGATAAGGCAATGGTCATCAGTGATATTTGTTTGAAGAAGAAAACAGGCGGCAAGAGCGGGACTTTTATTCGACCTGAATAATGTCTTTTTTTCATATTGAATATTCTGTAAGAGTTAGTGATAAAGAGAGGTTTTTGATGGAGCAGAAAGTACTGGATACCTTCCGAAAGCAGCTTATTGAGAAACGTGAAGAGATCTTGAGAGAAGCAGAAAGAACATTGTCTGAGCTGACTGATCAGTCCGGGAATATTCCTGATCCCAATGACCGTGCCAGTGCTGAATCCGGCCGTAACTTTGAACTCAGAATCCGGCAGAGGGAGCAGAAACTGCTTTCCAAGATTGAAGCGGCTCTGCAGAGGATTGATGACGGCGAGTTTGGTGAATGTGAAAGCTGTGGAGAAGTTATTGGTTTGAAACGGCTTGAGGCCAGACCTGTGACCAGTCTTTGTATCGAATGTAAGACTGCTGAAGAATCCAAGGAAAAGTCACAAGGAAAATAATATAGATGCCCGAACTGAGAAAAGATCCTGTTCTTGGCCGATGGATTATCATTGCCACGGAACGGGGTAAGCGTCCTTCTGATTTTATCATTTCAGAGCCGGAAACCACAGGAGGTTTTTGTCCTCTGTGTCCAGGAAATGAAAAGACAACGCCTCACGAAGTACTTGTTTACGGGCGTGAGGGCGGTATGCCGGATTCTCCAGGCTGGAAAGTTCGGGTGGTCCCCAATAAGTATCCTGCGCTGGTGATTGAAGGCGGTCTTAATCGTGAAGGTGAGGGGCTGTATGATAAGATGAACGGCATTGGCGCCCATGAAGTCGTCATAGAAAGCCCGCGTCATCAAGATGTCTTGTCTGAGTTACCGTCTGAACACGCAATGATGGTGTTCAAGGCATTTCAGGCCCGCATCAGGGATCTTGAGCATGATGATAGATTTCGTTATGTTCTGGTGTTTAAAAATTACGGTAAGGCTGCTGGAGCGTCACTTGAGCATTCACACTCACAGTTGGTCGCACTTCCTGTATTGCCGAGAAAAATTGAATCCGAACTGGCCGGTGCTCTTACCTATTACAACTACAAGGAACGTTGTGTTTACTGCGATATAATTAGCCAGGAACTCAAGCAGGATGTCCGGGTTGTCTGTAAAAATGATCTATTCATAACAATTACCCCCTTTGCCCCACGAACTCCCTTTGAGATGTGGATCCTGCCTATCCAACATTGTTCTGCCTATCATGAGCAGAGTGATGAGCAACTGCTGGCTCTTTCCGAAATCTTTTCAGAAAGTCTCTGCAGGCTTGATGCATGTATTCCCAGAGTTCCCTATAATTTTGTGCTGCATACTCAACCCTTGCGTTCTCAGCATATGAATCATTTTCACTGGCATTTTGAGATTGTCCCCAAACTTACCTCCATTGCCGGATTTGAGTGGGGATCAGGCTTTTATATCAATCCAATGCCACCTGAGGAAGCTGCCACCTATCTGCGTGAATCTCTCGAACGTTTATCTAAAAGGAGGAGCCCATGAAAAAAATCTTACTTGTTGATGACGAAGAAGGTATTCAGATGCTCTATCGTGAGGAGCTGGAAGATGAAGGTTATAATGTGATTTCAGCCTACACCGGCGAGGAAGGGCTGCAGAAATTTAAAGATGAATCTCCGGATCTTGTCATCCTTGATATTCAAATGCCCGGAATGAACGGAATTGAAGCCCTGCGACAGATGAAGATGCATAATCCCGATCTTCCAGTCATCCTCAGCTCTGCATATAGTGAGTATAAGCAGGATCTTGGTGCATGGGCTTCTGATGAGTATGTGGTCAAGTCCTCTGATATCAATGATCTTAAAGAGGCTGTTCGCAAGCATCTCTCGTAACTGCTTAAGTTCTAGTCCATTTTCAAATTCCTGTTATGAAAGACATCCAGAATCAGGAGGATCATCGCCGGATCAATATCAAGAAGGTTGGAGTGAAAACCATCTCCTATCCCATCACGGTTCTTGATAAGGCCCGTTCAAGGCAGCATACTATCGCCACCGTTAATATGTATGTGAATCTTCCCCATCAGTTCAAGGGAACACATATGAGCCGGTTTGTGGAAATCCTGAATCGCTTTCACGGAGCCATTGATATTGCAAAGTTCCGGGTTATTCTTGAGGAAATGAAAGAAAAACTTGAGGCTGAAGCTGCTCATATTGAGATGGCTTTTGCCTATTTTCTTCCGAGAAAGCAGGAGGACCCTGAAACTCTTAAATCAAGACGATATGAATGTTGTATGCACGGCTCTCTTGAGGTGGAGGAAGATCTGGAACTCAGAGTTGAAGTGCCGGTATCTCTTCCTCCTGCAGCACCTGCAGGGCAGGGACTGCCGCGTTCTCCCGGACATTGGGGGAAAGTCGTTGCTGCTGTTAAATTTAGAAATTTTTTCTGGATTGAAGATATTATAACTCTCATTGAGAATGCCATTGATAGCGAACGTAGCGCGGCTTTGGATCATGAGAAGAATGGAATGTCAGTGGAATCTCTGACCCGCCGGGTGGCGGAAAATCTGGAAGAGGAAAAGGCTATTAAGTGGTTTTCCGTTAAGGTTCAAAACCTTGCGGAAGGCTATTCCACCTTTGCTGCTATGGAATCAGCTTAGGCACAGTGCAGAATGATTTTTCGCTCATGTTTGATCGAGAAAATAAGTCAGCCAAGTGTCTATAAAAAAAATAACCATTCATTCCATTCAACAAAAGGGTTTACGAAATCATCAACTTTAATACATCATTATGTCTGAATTACTATTTGAGATTGGAACTGAAGAAATCCCGGCCGGTTTCCAGAAACCCGCACTTGCCCAGTTGAAACAGAACTTTATCGATCAGGCAAAAGAACTGAATCTTAGTCATGGTTCTGTTGTTACCATGGGTACTCCCCGGCGTTTTGCCCTTCTTGTGGAAGATCTTGCCGACAGGCAGCCGGACTCCCGCGAGGAGCTCCTGGGCCCCTCCAAACAGGCAGGTTTTGATGATGATGGGAATCCCACAAAGGCTGCCATGGGTTTTGCCAGATCTAAAGGGGCGGATGTCGCTGATCTGCAGGTTGTAGAAACAAATAAAGGTGAATACCTGATGCTGGTTCAGGAGCGCAAAGGACTTGCAACTGCAGAGTTGCTGCCTGATCTGCTGGCAGATTTGATGGAGGGATTTTCATTTGCTAAGTCAATGCACTGGGGATCCGGTACAGCAATGTTCGCCCGCCCTGTCCAATGGATTGTTGCACTGCATAATGGTAAAGTTGTTTCCTTCAGCCACGGCGGAATAAGCGCATCGAATGTAAGTCGTGGTCACAGATTTATGTCAAATAACAATGTCTCTCTGCAGGGTGTAACTGGTTACAAAGAGTCTCTTGCTGAGGTTTTTGTGCAGGTTGATCAGAATGAGCGACGTGATGCTGTTCTCACTGAGATTGAAAAAGCTGTTGCTGCCACCCTTGACCCGTCAACTGCCAGTGTTGCTGTTGATGAAGCACTTGTGGATACTGTCTGTAATCTTGTTGAAAAACCTTTTGGTGTGTGTGGCAGTTTTGATGCAAAGTTCCTGCAATTGCCGGATGAAGCACTCATTACTTCCATGCGTGAGCACCAGAAATATTTTCCTGTGGTTGACAAGGATAACAATCTGCTGCCGAACTTTGTTGCTGTCAATAACACAAAAGTTAAGGATATTAACTTAACCCGTACGGGGCATGAACGTGTACTGCGTGCTCGTCTTGAAGATGCTTTTTTCTTTTTTGCCAGCGATAAAGAAAAGAAACTTGAAGATCGCTTAAATGATCTTACAGGAATAATTTTCCAGGCAAAGCTTGGAACCATGCTTGAAAAGACAGATCGCATTGTGAAGCTCGCAGGACTTCTTGCGGAACAATTTATCCCTGGTTCTGTCGAAGAAGCCTGTCGTGCCGCAAGACTGTGCAAAACAGACCTGCTTACAGATATGGTTGGTGAGTTTCCATCCCTTCAGGGTAATATGGGCTCTGCCTATGCTCTGGAGGATGGGGAAACAGATGGAGTAGCTCTTGCCATCAAAGAGCATTATCTGCCCAAACGTGCAGGTGCAGAGCTTCCATCCTCTTCAATCGGGGCTGTGGTAGGTCTTGCTGACAGGCTTGATACATTAAGCGGTTGCTTCGGCATTGGTCAGGTACCCACAGGTACAACAGATCCTTTTGGCCTGCGTAGAATCGCTCTTGGTATCCTCCATATTGTTGAGCATTTCGGGTGGACACTGTCACTCAATGATATTGTGCACAAGGCACTTTCACTCTATGGTGATAAAGTTAATGGCAGCAGTGAGACTGTGGACCAGGTGATTGCTTTTATTCGCGGCCGTTTTGTGAATGATCAGCTTGCAGCAGGAGTGGACGGAGAAGCCGTGGATGCCGTTACATCAGTGGAGTTTGATGACGTTAACGACTCCTTGGCAAAAATTAATGCACTGGCAGCTATCCGCGGGGAAGATGCTTTTTCAGTGCTTGCGGCCTCTTTTAAGCGTATCCGTAATATTATCAAGAAAAACAGTGCAACAGATGTGACAGAATCATTGCTTATGGAACAGGCTGAGAAAAATCTGGCTGCTGTTTATAAACAGGTTAAAATAGATGTGCAGCCTTTGCTTGGAGCAAGTGACTACAATGGCGCGTTGTCAGCCATGCTGGTACTTAAAGAGCCTGTTGACGATTTTTTCAATGAGGTAATGGTGATGGATGAAGATGAGGCAATCCGAACAAATCGCCTCAATTTGCTCACTGCAATTTCTACTCTTTTTTTGAGAGTTGGTGATATTTCAAAAATGCAGAGTAACTAGATACTGTGCCTTTGTCGGGCCGGATCATGTGTCTAAAATGAAAAAAAGGGCTCATCTTTACTTGGTAGTAAAAGATGAGCCCTTTTTTTATTCTGTCAGTAAGCTGCTGAGAGCTTCCAGGAAAAATTATTTCTTTTTCTTAGGGTGACAAACGGAACATTTTGCCAATTTTTTGTCTTCAGCTTTATGGCAGGCCTTGCAGTTTGCATGGGCAGCTTCTTTGAAAGTTGTGAGTTTTTTAGGCATCCCGGCAGCTTTATTGTGGCAGGATTCACATTTTTCAATTTTCTGGCCTTCTACATAGGCAACCTGTTTTCCGTCAGCACCTTTAGAGTGATGACATTCTCCACATTTCAACCTTTCCTGATGTTTGGCATGGGGAAAAATAGCTGGTTTTGCCTTTTTGGCCGGATCGATGGTTGATGTCAAGGTCATCTCGGCAGGGCCTTTATCATCAGATGCAAGGGCAGCCCCTGCAAAACAGAGTCCGAAAGCCAAAGTCATTGATACAGCACACAGTGTAAGTTTTTTCATTCCCTTTCCTCCTGTTATAATTGCCTATTCAGCATTCTTGCTGAATGCTCATTAGCTTGATGGATCATGCTATACCTTTTACTTAAACTTGTCAAGAAATGGTGGCTTAGCTGGAACCGTAGCTGTGAAGGCCTGAGAGCAGAAAGTTAACTCCGTAATAGGTAAAAACAACAGACAGAAAACCAAATATTGCCAGCCACGCAATCCGTGTCCCCCCCCAGCCTCGGGTATAACGGGCGTGCAGTGTAATTGCGTATATAAACCAGGTGATCAGTGACCATGTTTCTTTGGGATCCCAGCTCCAGTAGGTACCCCATGCTGAGTTGGCCCATATGGCACCGGTGATGATTCCTACAGAAAGCCAGAGAAAGCCGAATACCATGGTCTTGTGGGTAATATCATCAATAACTTTTAAAGGAGGCAGAGTTCCAAGAAGGGTTTTGTCGTTGGTGGTTTGTCTGGACTCACTGGTGTTTTTCACCAGGTACATGATCCCAAGACCGGCAGCAACTGCAAAAGCCGCATAACCGATGAAACAGGTTATAACATGGGCAAGTAGCCAGTTGGATTGCAGGGCAGGAACAAGGGGGCTGATCTCTTTATTAATGCCTGATGCAAAAGAGGCATATGCCATGGCAAGAAAAGCAAATGGTACGGCAAAGGCACCAATGACCCTTGTTTTAAATTTCCATTCAATGAGCAGATAAAGAAAAATAATGGTCCATGCAAAGAAAACCACAGATTCATACATATTGGTCAGTGGAGCATGACCATATCCAAGGCGGTAGGATTCCTGCCAGCGAAGAATAAGACCGGCTGTCTGAACCAGAAAGGCGATGATTGTAAAAACTGTGGCAGGAGGTCCAAGCTTTTTTGCCTTGAATATAAAGATTACGGCATAAAGAATGGTGGAAAACATATATGTAAATGTCGTAATTCCTAATAGTTGCGAACTATCCATAGTAAGTACCTTTAATATCTCTGTTAATTGTCACTGTTAGTGTTCAGTTCATCGGACAGGCTGGAAAAGCTCTTTTCAAAGCCGATTTTGTTTTTATTGGAACTGCCGCTCAATAGGACAGATGTTTTGCCGTTCTCATTAGTCAGGAGCAGCCATATTCGTCGATGAGACATAAAGAAGGCCACCACAAGACCAAGTACCATCATACCACATCCTATATAAACTACCCATACACCGGGATCTTTTGCAACCTGAAGTCCGGTGGCATACATCTGCTTGCCGTCGATGGTATATCTTTTGTCACCACGTTCCACGGTAACCTGTTTCCCGGCATTCATCCAGAAACTTGAGGCTGGCCCTTTGTCATCGTTGAACCATATTTTCATTCTGGTAATGGATTGACCCATCATTTCCGCATTGATTACACCAACGGATGCGTTGAAAGCTGGAATGTCAGCCGGTTGCTGGAAAGGAAGCACAACACGTTCCTTTTTACTGGTCTGCTGATCTGTAACTGTCAGTATGAAATTTTCATACCCCTGATAGCTGGATTGATAAAAAGTAATACCATGATAAGTCAGAGGATCGTTGACAACAATTTCTTTTTCCAGTGTAACATTTCCATCCTCAAGTACTGTGAGCTTTGAACGGTAGGCTTTTGGCATACCGGAATCGTAAAGTTCAATATCAAATCGGTCACAGCGAATATCGAAGCCAAGGTCAATGGCTTTGCCAGTACCAAACTGAAAAATTGAACTGGTGGTTTTGCCTTCCGGCAACATAACAGATCCTTTAAAACCGTAAAGCTCGCCGATGATCGCGCCAATAAAAATGACCAGGATTGAGGCGTGCACAATGTATACGCCGGTTCTGGTCATTGCACCTTTTTGGGCAAAAAGAAGAAGCGCATTTCCATTATCACGTCTTCGCTGCTCGGTCTTCCAGCCTTTTGCTGCAAGCGCACTGGTCAGCTCTGTTGCAGCTGCATCTTTGGACTTATCAGTAATCCAGTTGCTGGACAGACGCATCTTGGGGAGACGTTTGAGGTCCGTTGCAAGGTTGTCTGCTTTAATCTGTCTCCAGACTCCGGGAAAGCGGTCAAAGGAGCAGACAATCAGGTTGACGGCAAGAAGAGTCAGCAGGCCAAGGAACCACCAGGAATTATACATGTCCGGGATGGAGAGAACTTGAAAGATTTTTGCAGTACTTTCACTGTAATGCTGTACGTACCAGGCAAAGGTCTCTTTTTGTGGAATGACTGTACCGATTATGGAAGTGACAGCCAAAAGGAAGAGTGTGAAAAGTGCTAGTTTAACAGAGGAGAAAAAACTGAAAACGGGGTTCTTTTTTGTCATTTTAGTTTTTGGTATTTATTGTTAAGTGAGTATCCTTATCAAATGTACTTAAAAAAAGCAATATAATTGTCGGGAATATGCTGATTTGCTGCTGGTGTACCACATTGTGTCCTATCCTCGCAAATTTATTTTAAGTGAACAGTAAGATAGGGATGCTTGCCTAAGAAGGCAATGACGTAAGTCAAAATCTGGCAAATTATTTAAAACCAATAAAATATCTGATTACGTATGATAGTCAGCCAACTTTACGCTGTATCTGCGTAATATTTGGATAGAGCAAAATAATTATGAAAGACTATGGGGGGGTCATCCCGGCGGAGGCGGGGATCCAGTTTTGTGTCAGAGACCTGGATTTCCGCTTCCGCGGAAATGACGAACAAAAATGGCTGAATTTTATACATAGTCAGAATAATATAGAGAATATGAAAAAATACTAGGGAGATTTATAACTGTCAATAGTGGGTGTGCGGCTGTTTAAAGAGTGTTTTCAATCGGGTAAATTTATAGTATGCGTTTCCGGAAAAATTCTTGCCATTCTCGTTGAAAACAGTTATAAAAAGCAGTTTCACATTTGATTATTTACGGTGGAAAGAATTTTTATATGATATCCGGAAGTTATTTAGTGCCGGCTTACCATTCCTCACCGGTGTTAGTTTTCGGAGTCAAACTATATAAGGAGATCGTCATGGCTAAAGTATGTCAAATATGCGGTAAAGGGCCTGCCACAGGAAATAATGTTTCACATGCCCATAATAAAACACGTCGCCGCTGGTTACCGAATCTGAAAAGGGTTCGTATGGTTGCTGCAAACGGTAGCGCTGTCAGAGCCCGTGTCTGTACCCGTTGTATTCGTTCGGGAGCAGTCGTTAAACCTGCTTGAGAGTAAGTCACAATATTTTGTATCATTTAAGGGTGATAAGGAGTTATTCCTGGTCACCCTTTTCCTGTTTTATAGGAGGTTAAGATGAGCGAAGAAATAAAATTTCTCCCACTTGAGGAAGCAGCAAGACTTGTTGCTGCAATTCAGGAAGAAGAAGATATTCATAATCAGGACAGGCAAATCCTGACTGTTTACAATCGCGACAACCGTGAGCTTTGCTGGTTTGATTTTCAGGAACTGGAAGAAGCAATCGGAGATGTGCCCAAGGATCAGAAAAAAGAGATGATTCAGGATTATATTTTAAAGCATATTCCTGACTGGGCTCTTGATATCTAGTGCCTGCTATAAATGGCCTTTTTCTCCTAACTCTTCGTTGCAGGATAAATTTTATCCTCGAAATATCAAATATATGTCTGTGGTAAAATTTATCCTGCGCCTCGATTCAGAAGAAAAAATCTCATTTCTGGACAGACACTAAGCTTTGCTGGGAAAAAAGACTTGTGTCACGGAGTCATCGCGCTCCTGTTGTTCGACATTCTAATGATCCAGTATTCCATTTGGCATTGGTGGAACCCGCTCTCCTCCAAGTGTCATGCCACCATCCATTTTTAAAACACTCCCTGTCATATAGTCAGCATCCTTTATCAGAAAAAGTACTGCTGCGGCGACTTCTTCAGGCGTGCCCGTTCGTGCGAGCAGGCACTGATTACCGACAGCGTCCTTTTCCTGCGCAGTTAGTTCTTCCCATCCTCTTGTTTCTTCTCCATGCCTGTGGCGTACGAGTCCCAGCATCAGTTCGTTTACTCGAATAGAAGGGGCAGCTTCTCTTGCCCAGGTTTCTGTAAAAGATGACACAGCCCTGTTTGCAGCACTGTAGGCATCGTTAAAAAATGGAGCAGCTGCACCACTGCGTCCGCAGATTCCGGCAATGGAAGAGATGTTTACCACCGCACCATCTCCCGTTTTTTTCATAAGTGGCAAGCAATGATGAAAAAGCAGCCACTTGGCTTTCAGGGTTGTATTTATCTCACGATCCCATTGGTCCCGGTTGTGAGGAAGATCATAACTGCCGTGAACCACAGGCATTCCACCACGCTCAATATTGTTCACCAGGATATGGAGTTCACCAAAACGATCCTGTCCCTCTTTAACCAGTTCTTTTACCCCATCTTCTGTTCTGAGATCCATGTTTCTGGAAAGAAAGGAAAAACCTCTGTTTTTAAACTCCTTCTCCATCTCTGAAATGGATTCCGGCCAATCAAACGTGGGAAGAATCAGGTTTACATTTTCATGGCCAAGTTTCCTGGCAATTGCCCTGCCAATGGCACGGGATGCACCGGGAACAAGTGCTGTTTTTCCTGAAAGGTTCATTTTTTCACTTCTTTTTTATGTTGGAGAGAGTAACAATATTAATACAACCTTTAAAATGGGGCGCAATCAGAGTGACTTTTCCAGAATGTTCTCTTTCCAGGAACCCTCTGATTCCACCATGTTTTATCCAGTATTTATAGCTTGTGTAATGATTCAGACCTGCCAGGCGCTCAATTATGGGAATGAGAATTTTACCGGGGACAATCGATTTGAAACCTGGAGGCGGGATAGAGTAATCGGCAATAACTATGTGTCCCTCAGGTTTCACCAGTCTGCAGGCTTCTTTAAAGATTGCCTCATGCTGTCTCGTCGGTTTTTCGTGTAGCGCCAGACAGATGATTATCCCATCATATTCAGAATCGGGAAGCGGCAGATTGCTTGCATCAGCCTCTAAGTAGTGGATGGATTCTGGACTGACCTGTCTGGCTCTTGCCAGCATTGCCTGGGAAAGATCAACACCGGTCAGGAGCATGTCGTTTCCATCAAGGATTCGCAACTGTTCGCCGGTTCCGCAACAGAGGTCGAGAACAGCCTTTGCCTTGCTGTGCCTGAGAAAGGTTTTGATGTTATGACGTATAGGTTTGAGAGCGCCGGAGAAAAGCAGATCATATATGGCTGCTGTTTTCTGGTATTCGTCACTGGTTTGCATGTTTCTAGTTGTTTTAAAAATCTTAAAAGAAAAATAACAAAAAAGGTGTGCCGCAACATAAAATGATTATATTGCTACGATTGCAATAGATGTAGCATATTCAATGGATTTCATCCATACTTTCCCATTCTGATGGATTGTAAGGCAATGGAAACAGGAGGAGTAATGTTTCACCATAATAAACTGAACACTGTTTTGATTTCATTTTTCATTGTGGTAGGACTGTTCCTTCCACCGGCTCTCACTGCAGATTGCCTGACACCCGACTGGCCTCAGGAGAAAAGTGACCTGCAGGCTGATCCTTCCATTGTATTTGGCCGGCTGGATAATGGTTTCCGCTATATATTAAAAAGGAATACAGAACCCCGTAACCGGGTGGCAATGTTTTTGAATATTCAGGCCGGTTCATTAAATGAGACGGATGAACAACGGGGTATTGCCCATTTCCTGGAACATATGCTTTTCAATGGCTCCACTCATTTTCCTCCAGGCAAACTGATTGAATACTTCCAGTCCATAGGCATGAGTTTTGGCGGCGATACCAATGCCCATACCACATACGATGAAACTGTTTACAATCTTATCCTGCCCGATGGAAGCAAAGAAAATATTGAACAGGGGCTTCTGGTTTTATCCGATTACGCCAGAGGTGCACTTTTATTGCCCGAAGAGATAGATCGGGAACGGGGAGTCATACTCGCTGAAAAACGCAGCAGAGATTCGGCCTCATATCGTGCCCATGTGAAAGAAGTTGCTTTTTCCATGCATGGAACCATGGTCCCTGAGCGCATGCCCATCGGCACTCTGGAAACATTGAACAAGGCTGATCATACACTCATGAAAAGCTTTTATGATGCCTGGTACCGCCCTTCAAATATAGTCCTGGTGATGGTTGGTGATTTCGATCCTGAAAAGGTTCAATCCCTTGTGGAAAAACAGTTTTCCGGACTCAGCGGTGCAGGGCCTGTTCCTGTCTGTCCTGAACTTGGTCTTCTGCAGCCCACGGAGTCTGATTTTTTCTATCACCACGAAGCAGAGATGGGATTTACTGAGATCAGCATCGAAAGTCTGTGGAATACAGAATCTGAAAATGATTCATTTGCGCTCCAGGTGAGGGAACTGACACGGTACCTGGCAGGCAAAATTGTCCAGCACCGGCTGGATGAGCTGACGCGAAAAAGCGATACTCCTTTTACAGCAGCCCATATCTATTCCGGCGTATTTCTGGACCGTATTGCTTATGCTGACATAGGTGTTAAAGGAGACGCTGCAAAATGGAAGGAGAGTCTGATAATTCTGGAGAATACACTTCGTCAGGCCCTGGATTTTGGATTTACTGAAGAGGAGTTGCAGCGTGTCAAAAAAGAGTTTCTGGTAGAGCTTGATTCAGCAGTCCTCACTGCCGGCAGCCGTAACTCAAAAAAACTTGCTTCCACAATTATCCGGTCGATCAATAATAACCGGGTGATACAGTCTCCCGAGCAGGAGAAAGAGCTGTATGGTCCTGTTGTCAAAAACATGCGTCTTACGGATGTGGAAAAAGAATTTCGCACTGTCTGGTCTCAGCAGAGCCGTAAGGTTACTGTGAATGGTAATGCGGATATTCCAGGAAAAGATCCTCTGGATGTTATCGAATTAGTTTACCGCAGTGCTGCAAAAACGAAAGTTACACCATACAAAAGTGAAAGCCTGCATGAATTTCCTTATCTTAAACTAACCCAAAAGCAGCCCGTCACCCATCAGGAACAGTTTTCTGACATAGAGGCCAAACGCTTTGTGTTTGCAAATGGTGTGGCTCTGAATCTGAAAGCAACTTCCTTCCAGGAAAATGAAGTACAGATTGCTGCTGACTTTGGTCTTGGCAAAGCCAGTGAGCCTGTTCCCGGGCTGGCCATGCTGGCAACATCAGTGGTGAACCAGTCGGGTACGGGCAAGCTCAGTAAGGCAGATTTTGATAAGATAGTTTCAGGTTCCAGTGTGAAGCTGAAATTTCGCGTTGATTCTGCATCTTTCAAATGGAAGGGTAAGGCTCTGAAAAAAGACATGGAGTTACTTTTTCAGGTGCTGCAGAGTCTGCTCGCAGATCCGGGAGTTGATTCTGACGCTTTTCTGGTGAGCATGGATCGTTTCAGACAGTATTATGAGACTCTTGCTGCTGATGTACAGGGCGCAATGAGACTTCATGGGGATTCCTTTCTGGCCGGCGGGAATAAATTTTTTGGATCGCCGTCCTGGGAAGAGTTTTCTCAGCTGAATATTGAACAGGTTAAGCAATGGATTGTTCCTGCTGCTCTAAACAGTGAGCTGGAAATTTCTCTTGTGGGTGATTTTGATGAAGCTGAGGTACTGCGTCTGGCTGAAACCTATTTTTCAGTGTTACCCAAACGGGAAAAAAGCAAAATGCAGGAAGTGACAGTTTCTTTTCCCAAAGGTGAAAAACTTGAATTAACGGTTCCCACGTCCATTGACAAGGGAATGCTGGTTATTGCATGGAAAACAGACGATTTCTGGGATATTACACGAACCCGGGGCCTGCATCTCCTGGCAGGTGTCTTTTCCGAAAAAATGAGACGCGTAATACGTGAAAAACTCGGAGCCACGTATTCGCCGCAGGTCTATAATGCGTCCAGCAGAACCTATAAGGGATATGGTGTGATGCAGGCGGTCCTGATTGTTGATCCGGCCCAGATAGAAATGCTGAAAAAAGAGGTAATGAATATTGCAGATGAACTATGGCAGGGGAAAATCAGTGAAGAAGAGCTTGAAAGTGTCAAGGGTCCGATGCTGACTTCACTAAAAGATATGATCAGGACAAACGGTTACTGGCTTGGCTCTGTTCTTGGATTGTCAAAACGTTACCCACAGCAGCTGGAATGGCCGGGTACAATAATGTCAGGCTTTAAAGGCTTTTCTGTTGAGCAGGTGAGGGCTTTGGGACGTACCTACCTGAATCCCGAAAAAGCAGCAGTAATCAGTGTGGTTCCCGAATAGTCTTATGGTCGGTGTTTGTCCAGAAAAAAAAGGGCATTCTCGGAAAGGCATCAAGCCTGCTTTTTTCACGAGTTGAGACGGCTGTATATGCGAGGAACGATCCAGCAGGCGATAGTTGCCTACGCCTGTTGGATCAGAGACGCGGCAGATGCAGTCGTATCGACTCGTGAGAAATGCAGACTAGCCGATAACCCACAGAGCCAGATCCTGAACACGCTTGACGGTCCTGTCTGACACACCGCCAAAAAGGCCTTTGGCCATTCCCACTTCTCTGCGGCCCATGACTATGGTCCCGCAGTTATGGTTCTTTGCTTCACGAAGGATGCCACGTGCTTCTTCAAGGTCTGAGGCCTGCGGAAGAACCGTAACGCATTTATCCGGAATGTCCGCCTCATGCAGGAGTCGTTGCGGGCCGTCAAAGAGGCAGTCAGTCTTTGCAAGGTGTGCGTCACACCACGCTTTATCCCATTTGTGATAAAAGAGCTCAGGGTTGCATTGGAGCTTTTTACGAAACATGGATGTGCAGTGGAAAAGGTAAATGTGGATATCTTCTCTTTTACCAAGCATATGGCACATATGGTCTATGGCCATGAGAGAACCCAGTGAGCCGTCAACCGGGACGAGAAAGTCTTTTGATTTAACTTCTCCATCAATTATCCATAAGGGGATAGCATGACATTTCTGAAAGAGGGTGGCAGATACAGAGCCCATGATCATTTCGCTGAGACCATTCAGACCCCGCCTGCCCACAAGTATTGAGTCCACCAGTTTTCTTTCAGAACTCTGTTGAATTGCGCCCGCAATGTTATATCCGGAAACCTGGAGGGAAGTTTCTATTCGTTCCGGATCAATACCTGCCCTGGTCAGTTTATCGGTGGCCTTGCTCAGGTAGCGTTTTGCACCGTTTTCTTTTTTTGTCTGTGCCCCGCTCGTGGGAATGAGAGAGTTTTTGGAATCTGCTACAGAGGGCATGACCGAACTGCCGGCAGTTATCCAGGTGCCTAGGTGAAAGTGTATGTCTTCCTGATTTGAAAAGAGTGTTGCAAGGTAAGAGAGTGACTGATTGGAATAAACTGAACCATCAATGGCAACAAGTATTTTTTTTTGCATATTAAATTCTACCCCCGCATAAGGCCACTCTGAGAAGAAGTGTTATTGGTTTTTGCCGGAATCTAACTGCCGTTTGTTCTTTCTATTCTTCACAGGCTTTGCTGGCGGATCAAAAAAAGTCACCATACGCTGGAAAATAAAAACAAAGAAAAAAACAACGACATAGACCAGAATCCAATCCCACATATTTTTTGTTTTATCCTCTCTGTTTACAAAAAAGAGTTTGTTTTGTGTATAAGGAAAAATGTAATCCCGATCTATTCCTTTGTAAAGATTGTTATAAATGATGGATTCGTAAAAACTTTTCATCTTCTTCGTTGTGGTGCGCCCGAAGGAAGTGCCCTTGGTGCAAAAAACACATTATTTCGACGTACCCTAGTACGCCGGAATAATGTGATTTTTACACCCGAGGGCATAAACGTGCCTCGAATATGAAGTTTTTCGAAGTCTGCGCATATCTGTAAATCCATCTAAAATTTTGACTTATTACGAGTTTATCATAAATCGATAATAATTTTTTACTTCTTATAAAACTGTCAGGCTTTTTTACCCGGTACTTTTTTGGGAGTACTGGGCACAGGCGCAGCTTTTTTCTTGGCCACACTCTTTTCAGTAGCTCGGATTTTATTCCTTTTTATTGCTCCTGCTTTTTTCCACGTTGTTCCTTCACTGAAACAGTCCCATCCCCAGCGAAGCCACCGAAGCAAAGCCATGGCCAGCCAGAGTGCCCAGAGGAGCATACTGATCCGATAGGCCAGGATAGGAACAGAAATAACCCATGCCGTGGGCAGCAGGGGAGCGGTGCGGTCCTGGTACCAGTACAGAGTATGTCCCATGGAACCATTACCGCCGATCTGCATGTCCGGGTGACCAAGCAATCCCTGCTGAATGGCAAAGAACAGCGAACCAAGGGCCGTAAAGGTGAGTAGAACAAGAAAAACCTGCATGATATTAAAAGTGGCTACTTTGCTGACTTCATGACCCCTTGTTTTTCGCAGGCCAAGGAAAATCAGCCAGGCCACAACCACAGCGGCAAGGTAAGAGGGAATCTGGCTCAAGCCAAGGCTCAGCAGCAGCCACTGCAGAGTGGACAACGGGGTGAGCCGGATCCGGCCAAGAAGTATCGCAAAAAGAATAAAGACCAGCAATTCTCCCCAGAAAAGAACAGCAGGCCCCATGCGTGGACCTCCGGTCAGAAGAATCCAGCGGGAATAGGGCATCTTTATCTTAATGTTTGTGTTCACACTTTCCATTCCGAGATCAATGGATTCGGTGATGAGTTTTTTCTCCACCCCGCGTTCACTACGCCACCCTATTTCAATGTTCTGTTTTCCGGGTCTGACAGGGATAATAAGCTTTGTACCATCAAGCTGAAGCGGAAATTGTTTTCCGTCAATGAGCGTTTTCTGCAGATCAATACCGGGCGGCAGAGTGATGCTGTGCTGCAGCCCGCGACTGGCGGTGAGAGCAAAGGAAAGTGTTGTCTCAGTTGCGCGAAGCCCTGGCAACACAAGCAGCTGACTTTTTGTTATGGTCATCACAGCGCCATCAACGCCTTTGGGGCGGCTGATATGCAGCTGCAGTGATTCACCGGGATAGGGGTGATACTCAGGATATCGTTTTCCAGCCGGGTTTGTCTGGTTTATTTCAGGCAGACCCGTGGTTTCAACATGCCAGATGGGACTGACATCAAGGAACCAGGTTTCGGTCCATGATGAAGTCTTTCGGGCAGTAAAGTTCAGTTCATCAACAGGATCCATGGAAGAAGCATATTGCAGTATATTCTGCTCCGGTCCCATGTTGATGCGTACATGCTTGTTGCTGATCTGCAGGGATTCAGTGGTGACGTGTTCTCCTGCCAGAAGCGGGATGTCGAGTGCAATGACAGTTCCCGGACTGCGACGGATGATCTGCGTTGTGACACTCCATTTAAGACCCATATGCAGGGTGCGTTCCACACGCACAAAAGCGGGAATATGGATAGTGGAGCCGTCGTCATCACTCTCTTTTTTTACTTCTGCAGCCGGAGATATTCTGTTCAGGCTGATCTGCCTGTCCAGGCGGCCATCTTCATGGAGACCATTCAGTGACCAGTTGCTCAGGAGCGCCTGGCCATGTTTAGGGAGAAGCGGGAAGGAAAAGGAGAGTTTGTTTCTCGTCCGATCTGAAAGATCCTTTTTAAGCCTGATTGTATGACTGCCCTTATCCACACGAATAAGACTGTTGCCAGTGTCATCCAGACGCAGGATTTCAGCCGGCCTGCTGTCGAGAATGATCTGCTCAAAAAATCTGTTTTTTCCAGGCAGTGGTACGGCTGCTTTAATCTGCGAATCCACCTGCAGTTCAACCTCAAGAAGATCATTGTCAATACGGATCAGACATGAATTGATGGTTGCACAATGTTCGCCGCATTTGGGAGGTGCCAGCAATCTGTCCTGCAGTTCCTGCAGAATCTCAGGAGATGGGACTTCTGCATTTACATTTGGCGGACATAATCCGGCAGAAATAAGAAAAAAGAGGAACAGAGCAAGGGGTTTGGCAGGCGGCAAATTCATTTTTCTTTTGTTGGGCTTCAGGCAGCGGCGTAGAAAACCTGCGATAAGCAAGGCAAGGAGCAGAACCCGTGCAAAGGCAAGCACAATATTGATACGGGGAGAGAGAAAAACAAAAGAGATATTCTGTTCAGGGTTCACAGGGCCATTCCAGCTCATGTAGATCTGTCTCCATTCCCAGGCCGGAAGCCCTGGACCTGTCTGGATCATGTCCTGCGGATCAATCTGTAAAAGTTTTGGTTTGCTGCGAAGTGGAGTCGGTTGCTTCTGGTAATAACTTGATTTACCTGCACTACGGCTGAATGTAGATACTGCTGCAGATTGTTCCTCTGCAAGCATCTTTTTCATGACACGGATATCATCACTGTCCTGTGCCTGCTCCATGGTGGAATAGTCAGGGGCGAAGCCATGATATCTACCATATTCAAGTTGTGGGTAAATACCGGTTCTAATTTCACTGATCATGTAAGGCACTGAACCCACCACGATTGCAATAATAATTGCCAGACCGGCGATCCGGCAGATGCGTTCTCCCTTCTGGGCCGAGATGATTTTCTGTATCCCGAGAAATCCGAGCAGGGGAAGCCAGAGATATCGCGGTGATCCCGGTTGGTGAAAGGATATGATCAGGGTCAGTATAGCAATTATACCCCAGCTCCAGCCAAGGATTCTTGCAGTGGCAAGGCCGATAATCAAAACAAGAAAAATATCCAGCAGGGTCCACCGGTTCAGCCATGTGGAAATTTTATCAACTCCGGAGGCAGTGAAAAGTTTCCAGCCCTGCGGCAGATGTAACTCTGCAGAGAGTTTCTGGAAATTGTGCTCCCAGCCAAGAGCCGGAATGGTGATTTTGCCGTTTTTTACCGGTGTTTCAATTCGTGATTCGGCAGCAAGGGTAAGACTTCCCTGCCTGACTTCAACGCCGATCTTGTCTGTGCCCTTAAGGCGTGTAATCAGGCGCGGGGTTCCTTTAACGTCAACTTTGCCAAGTGTGTGAGATGCATCAATGTTCAAACGCCAGCCGCGGGTCATGGTACCGGTAATTGCATCCAGTACTGTGAAGCCGCTTCCCTGTTCATCCAACCAGATTTTACGATGCAGGTTAAGACGGTTAGGAACAGGATTGGGATTGCCTCGGCTTTTTTCAACAACGGACATGGTGTCGCCGGCTTTTACCAGGTAGGCGGGTAATGTTTTCCATTGCTGGGGTAGAGATGTGCGGGACGGATCCACAGCTGTAAGGTTTTCGATTTCAACCTGACGCAGTTTGGGATTTGCCGCAAAAACCCAGATCTCCTCTGCAGGCCAGGGGCCGTCAATGGTGCCGATGGTCAGTTTGTCCGGTGAACGTGGGGCGCTGTTTCTCAGTGTGAGCTGTATCTGCCACTGTCCGGGACGGGCCTGCAACTGGAGTCTGCCTTTGTTGTCCAGACGAATGGGAAGAGGGGATTGTACCTGCAGGGGGATAAACTCGTTTCCGCCCACAAGGCCAAGGGTGATCTGGCGAGGGCTACCGGATACAGTTAGAAGAATTCTCAGATGCTGGAAGAGTGGAACATTATCTTCAATTTTTCGAAACACCTGAACATTAAGGCTTTCTTCGTCTGTCTTTTCTTTTTTTCTCTTATGTTTGAACCAGAGCCTGCCTCGCGCGTCAAGCTGCAGATTTTTTACTTTTTTACCCAGCAGGGTGAGGTGGACAAGACCGGTTTCAGGAGGAACCAGAATGTTTTCCGGAAGGGTTTTCCATGAGAACTTACCGGTAACTCTGTGTTTGCCAGGGTCTAGCCACACTGCAGGCTGGCCGTTTTGGCTGCTGACAAGAATGTTTTTACTATTTGCCTGAACCCGGGTCGGCCAGAATGGCGAATTCCCGGGAAGGGGGACAAGGCTTCTTGTCTCAATAAGCCATTCCTGGCTAAAGTCTGCACCATCAGCTTTTACATTCAGCTCAAGGCTTGACGGCCAGGTACAGTATCGCGCACTGCCTTCTTTTGTTTCAAGGGTGCAGGTTTTTTCTTCCTGTTCATAGAGAACCCATGGCACCCATTCCTGCAGATCTGTCGGGAATTTGTTTTCTTCCGCTTGAGCAATTCCTGAGAGAATGCAAACTAGGAGAAGAGTAAAAAACAGAGAAGTTAGTTTTCCCGGAGAGGAGGGGGCGCTGTGCATGACTGATATCCATGGGAATATTGTTTATGACGCAGGAGCATATGAATATCAGTATAGTGAAGAACAAAAAGCTTTGTCAAATGGGTTTGTAAAAATTCTTCATCTTCTTCGTTGTGCGCCCGAAGGAAGTGCTCTTTGGGTGCAAAAAATGAATCATTTCAAGGTACTCCAGTACGCTGAAATGATACAAAATTTACACCCAAGGGCATAAACGCGCCTCGCATCTGAAGTTTTTTACGATTCCATCTAAGGAAATCAGCTTCTGATTACATGTGAAACTCAGCTAACTTCACACAGCTAAGGTATAAGGTGCTGATAAAGAACAAAAAGTAGGAGTCAATCGGCTGTCATCCCCGCGAAGGCGGGGATCCAGTTACGTACCGGAGACTAGGATTCCAGCGCGGGAATGACGGGATAGGCGATCTTTCTCAAATCGATTGAATGTATTGCTTATTTCCGGACAATAAGGGTTGAAAAGTAGTGAACCTCATCAGTAATCTTGGCAAGATTTTTATGAATGCATTCATCCTTCATCCCGGCTCGTTCCACAAGAATCGCATGATCAAGCAAATCAAGCTCACCAAGTAATTCAATGAGCTGGTCAAGAACGCGATGTACTTTCATGAGCACTACAGTGTCAAAGTTCTGCAGGGTGTCTCGTATTTCTCCCGCTGCAAATGTTGCCGGTATAACGGCCAGTTTGTCATCTCCCAGGCAGATTGGCACTCCGGTTGCCGCTGAGCAGGAGGACATGGCTGCAATGCCCGGAACAAACTCTACTCTGATATCCGGCTTCCGGCTGAGAACGGTTTCATAGAGATAATATCCTGTTGAGTAGATTGCAGGATCCCCAAGAGTTGGAAAGACAACATCCTTTCCCTGCTCAAGAAATTCAATAATCTGTTCTGCTGCATCGTCCCACGCTTCCTGTACATCTGTTGAAGGGCCGTTTTTTTTGTGGATTTTCTGCATGGGAAAGTAGAGGTGAGTTACCTCCCTGCTGCTTATATCCATGGCCTGTTCAACAATTGACAGGGCTGTGGAGTTGCCGTTTCTTGATCCTTTAGGTGTTGCAATGACAGGAGTGGTTTCAAGAATATGAAATGCCTTTCTGGTGATAAGCTCGGGGTCTCCGGGGCCTACACCAACAATATATAAAGTTGCGGTCATATGTTTGTCTATTATTTCAGTTGAGAGTTGGATTGTCGGGCACATAAAAACAACCTGATTACGATAAAGCTCAGTTATTTTTTTTAGTCATTCCCGCGTAGGCGGGAGGTAAGCGTAGACTCCGATCCAGAGGATGGCACGAAACTGGATCCCCGCCTCCGCGGGGATGACACCACCACGATCACTTGTAACTCTTTTGTTTCACCAATTTCTTATGTCTTCA
>DQTH01000077.1 GCA_015662865.1 Desulfocapsa sulfexigens | reverse complement strand
CACCCATTGTGCAGCTGAGCAGGAATACTGCAGTTGCCGTTATGGAGTGAGTCGTAGAAGAATCAGTAACCTTACAATCTTTTTTATTTTTTTATTGTGCCACCACCACAGAGAGTGAGCACCTATTTCTCCAACAACTGTAAAAAAAGAATGGAGAAACATGGCAATGCCTGTTAGGTTCTCTCCATTTTTTTAATAACCAACCAGGCCGGACCACGTTAGCCTGCCACGGTGAACCATAAAAGCCGGTACTCCTGCGCTACCAGTTATTCTGTCAAGCCGGAGACTTTCACATATAGTCAAGGATAGCAATAACACCACTATCAGGGAGAAATAATGAGTTTTAAACAATTCGGGTTCAAATCACAGATTACAACAAACATCAATAACTGTGGATACGAATACCCGACCCCCATCCAGGAACAGGCAATTCCAAAAGTAATGGCCGGAAAAGATCTCCTTGGCCTGGCACAAACCGGGACTGGGAAAACTGCAGCCTTTGCCCTGCCCATTATCCAAAAACTGACAGGTGCTACTCGTGGCAAAGTTCGTGTCCTGGTGGTGGCTCCAACCAGAGAGCTTGCTGAACAGATCAACCAGAGTTTCCGGGAACTGGCAGATGGAACCGGTCTGCGAACAGTGGCCGTTTATGGCGGTGTTGGCAAAAATCCCCAGCTGGACGCGTTCAGACGCGGAGTTGAAATCGTCATTGCCTGCCCGGGCCGCCTTCTTGATCACCTGAATAATCATGGTCTCAAACTGGACAAAGTGGAAACGCTGGTACTTGATGAGGCAGATCAGATGTTTGACATGGGGTTTTTTCCGGATATTCGCCGTATTCTCAAACATCTGCCGAAAAAACGCCAGACTCTGCTTTTTTCCGCGACCATGCCGGCAGATATCAGAAAACTCGCGGATGAGACACTCACCAAACCTGAAGAAATCCGTATCAAACTCGAACAGCCACTGGATTTAATCAGCCAGGTTCTCTATCCTGTGTCCAAAAGACAAAAATCTGCACTGCTCCTGCACATCCTCAAAGAAAATCCGGCAGACGGATCGACTCTGGTCTTTACCCGAACCAAGTATGGTGCTAAAAATCTGGCAAAAAAACTGGTTAAAGCCAGGTTTTCCGCCACGGCCCTGCAGGGAAACATGTCACAAAATCAGCGTCAGAAGGCTCTCAGCGGTTTTCGTGACGGCACCTTTTCCATCCTTGTGGCAACGGACATTGCAGCCCGTGGCATTGATGTTTCACTGGTGGCGCAGGTGGTAAACTTTGATTTGCCGTCAACTGCTGAAGCCTATACCCATCGAATTGGTCGCACAGGGCGAGCCAGACGCAGTGGTCGTGCCGTGAGTTTCATCTGCTTTGATGACAAAGCCATGGTAAAAGCCATTGAAAAACTTCAGGGAAAATCCATCAAAAGAGTTGCTGTTGAAGGTTTTGCAATGGCGGAAGAAACTGAAGAGATACCAAAACAGAACCGCCGTCCAGTAAACCCACAACACAAAAAGAAGAAGAAAACAGGTAGAAGATACCAGCCGGGGAAACAACAAAAACGCTCCGCCAGCAAAAGCAAAGTGAAAAAGAAACCTGACACAACTAAAGCCAAAAATATTTTCGGCCTTGATCAAAAAGGAAAATAACCGACAGAGACTTGCTTCACTCTTTTACGACTACCTTGTATCAATGAGCTTTCAGGACGCCCTCAAATTCCTGAACTGCAATTTCCCAGAAGGCCGCTACCTGGGAAAGTCGCCTATTCTTTTTCACGGTACAGATTCCAATGGAAAAAGATTGCAGTTCCGGGCTCACGGCAAGGATATTTATCTGTTCTTTTAAGGGACTTTTTTCAAGTACCAGCTCAGGGACAACCCCCACCCCGCAGCCAAGGGCCACCATGGCAATGATGGCTTCATTCCCTGCCACCTGGGCATAAATACTGGGGTTCACTCCTTTTTCCTGAAACCACCGATCACTCCGTTCTCTGCTGAGCCCGAAATCAGCAGTTATTACAGGTGTTCTCTGCCAGTCTACCTTTCCTCTTTTGTACTGCACAGTTTCGGGGAATGCCACAGGCACGATAAAAACCAGAGGCGTTTCCAGAATTTTCAAAAATTCCACATGCTCAGGCAGATTGTCAGGGAGTGCTGCCACAGTTATATCCGCCTCACGGTTCTGCAATTTTGTGAGGGCAAGGGCTGCATCACCTGTCTGAAGGTTTATATGCACCTCTGGATTAACCGAACGAAATTTCTGGAATATGGCAGGCAGGATAGAATAGGCGGCAGTAACAGAGCTGTAGAGTGAGATCTCACCGCCGAGAACATTTTCCTTTGAAAACTCCTCCTGAAGTAACTCATAACGTTGAATCACATCATCGGCATAGGACCGGAAGGCCATGCCTGCAGGTGTAAGGATTACTGATCGGTTATCCCGCAGGAAAAGCTGCTCACCAAGTTCTTCTTCCAGCCGTTGAATGATTCTGGTCAGGGCTGATGGCGTCACGTGGCAGGCGCGGCTGCTTCTTGCAAAATGAAGGGTTCCGCATAAATGCTTAAACAACTTTAACTCACGAATATTCATATCAAACAGGAACGTAAATCGTTATTTCACTTTTTGCAACATTGAATTCCAAACAAATCACTTTACGCAACAAAAATCCATGCTATGGTACCCATACTAATTAATCCATTGTAACAGCGTTTATTCTTAAACAAAGAGGAGAATATCATGTCAAATAATTACTTTAACAGCCTTCCCCTGCGTCTTCAGCTTGAAGAACTTGGTCAATGTCGTTTCATGGACATATCCGAATTTAATGGCGTCGAAGCACTGAAAGGCAAAAAAATTGTTGTGGTAGGTTGTGGTGCCCAGGGACTCAACCAGGGCCTGAACCTGCGTGATTCAGGTCTTGATGTCTCCTACACCCTGCGTGATGCGGCCATATCTGAGCAACGTCAATCCTGGAAAAATGCCACAGAAAATAATTTCAAAGTGGGCACATACCAGGAGATGCTTCCCACTGCTGATCTTGTCATTAATCTGACTCCCGACAAACAGCACACCAATGTTATTGAAGCTGTCATGCCGCTTATGAAACAGGGTGCATGCCTCTCCTACTCCCACGGTTTCAATATTGTTGAGGAAGGAATGCAGATTCGTGATGATATCACCGTTGTCATGGTTGCGCCAAAATCTCCCGGCACAGAGGTTCGTGAGGAATACAAACGCGGATTCGGCGTCCCGACACTCATTGCAGTGCATCGTGAAAATGATCCCCAGGGAATCGGCTGGGATGTGGCTAAAGCCTATGCTGCCGGAACAGGAGGACATCGTGCAGGTTGCCTGCAATCCTCGTTTGTGGCCGAGGTCAAATCAGATCTCATGGGCGAGCAGACCATCCTCTGTGGAATGCTCCAAACCGGTTCTCTTCTTTGTTACGACAAGATGACCGAACAGGGTATTGATGCCGGTTATGCTGTTAAGCTGATTCAGTACGGCTGGGAGACCATCACCGAAGCACTCAAACATGGTGGAATCACCAACATGATGGACAGGCTTTCCAACCCTGCGAAAATCCTGGCGAACGAACTCTGCGAAGAGATGAAATCTATTCTGGAGCCGCTCTTTCACAAACATATGGATGACATCATGTCCGGTCATTTTTCCAGCACCATGATGGAAGATTGGGCCAATGATGATGCAAATCTCCTGAAATGGCGCAAGGAAACCGGCGAAACCGCTTTTGAAAAAACTGAAGCGTCTGACACGGAAATCAGTGAACAGGAATACTTTGACAATGGCATTCTCATGGTGGCCATGATCAAGGCTGGCGTTGAGCTTGCCTTTGACACCATGGTTGCGGCCGGGATCAAGGAAGAATCTGCCTATTACGAGTCTCTGCATGAAGTTCCGCTGATTGCCAACCTCATTGCACGTAAAAAACTCTATGAGATGAATGTTGTTATCTCCGACACTGCTGAGTATGGCTGTTACCTTTTTAACCACGCAGCTCTACCACTTCTTCAGGATTTCATGAAGACAGTAAACACTGACGCGATAGGTAAAACCATTGACATCAAAGACAATGGCGTGAACAATGTGGAACTCATAGAGACCAATGAATCCATCCGTTACACAGGTGTTGAAGCCATAGGTGAGGAACTGCGCTCTTACATGAGTGCCATGAAACCGATCCTTTAAGCTGGCATTTTATGGATAGAATTCTCCGGTAACAACCACTATCAGCAGTAAACAGTTACAGACGCTTCCGTTCGCTATAGCCTACCTATGCGGACGGAGGCAACTGTGCAAAGATGCGTTACCTGTAACTGCTTACGCTGATACTCATTTTATTCTCTCCCGCCCCCCCTGCACATGAAACAGTTTTTCCTACCCATTGGCCTCATCCTGGCCACTATCATAGGCTTTTTTCTGCCTGCAGTCGGTGTACTTTTCTCCGACAACAATGGTCTCAGAATAGTTGTCTTTATTATCTTTCTGATAAGCGGCTACCAGACAGGATCCGGAGGACTGAGCGTCAACAAAAAGCTCCCTGCAATATTTCTTATTGCTGCAGGTATTTCACTGCTCTTTGCTCCGCTCCTTGGGCTTGGTATCAGTATGATTCTGAAACTGCCCCTGCATATGGCCATGGGTCTGATCATCATGGGTACAGTACCACCAACGATCTCTTCCGGCGTGGTCATCACTGAAGTAGCTAAAGGGAATGGAGCACTCGCCCTTTTTCTCACCATCTCGCTTAATCTTCTTGGTATATTCAGCATGCCGTTTGTTCTTGATCTCTGTTTTAAAGCTGCAGGGCCTGTGAATATTGACCAGAACGCACTTCTTCTAAAAATGCTCTTCTTTGTCCTGCTTCCCTTTATAATCGGAAAAATGATTCGGAAATTGAGTAAAAAGAACCAGGTTTCAGGTGTGTGGAGTTATGTAAATTCAAGCTGTGTGATTTTAATTGTCTACGCATCGATTGCTGCATCAAAAAATGCGTTCACAGGGCTTACCGTCAAGGACGGTCTACTAGTTTTCATAGGGACAACCAGTGTTCATTGCTTACTGCTTGCAATCAGCGCTCAGGCTGGAAAAATCCTGAAGCTCTCGGAAAGAGACAACCGGGCGCTGATTTTTGTCACATCACAGAAAACACTGCCACTGGCACTGGCAGTGCTGGCCAGTCTTCAATTTGACACCGGGAATGCAATTATTATCTGTCTTGTGTTTCACTTTCTCCAACTGTTCATAGACTCTTTTCTTGCTTCAATGATGAGACAAAAAAGTATTGTCAGGACTGTTTAAGAAACAACTATTGAATCACCTACTGTGACAACCAATCACAAAAAACACAACGCCTTGAAATAACAACAGCATTGCAAGCAGTCTCAGGGTGGTTCAGGTGTACGTGATCGTATCCCACAATTATAGCCTACCTACTACCTATATTGGGAGATACAAGCGCGTGCAACTGAACCGCTCTGAGATTACCTACTTAGTGAGGGGTTCGTCTGGCCAAGAACCAGTTGCGGAGACCAGTCCAAAAAACATGAGCAGGAGTCCTGGCGCTGCCTTTAATCTGAATCCGTGCCTGTTGACCGGAACGAAGTTCCTGCTTTATGTCATCAGGAAGTTGGATTGCGATGGAAAACCGCGGCGAAAACAGAACAAGTCCTTTTTCCCCGTCAGCAGTAGATGCTGGTTTCACATCAAACGGACCGCCATAAAAAGCTGCCAAGGAGGGGTGAAGCAGTTCTCTTGAGGCTGTTGGGGCTACTTTCTCAATTGATCCTGAGAAAACGCCAAGTCCTCTTTCTGTCATGTCAATCTGTACTTTTTCACCGGTCCGGCCGGAAAATGAGCTAATATCATCCTGATCCACTGAGGCCACAAGATGTTTGTTCTCCGGGCTCACCACCTGGAACAATTCTTCCCCTTTATGTACCCAGATTCCGAGTAAACTTTCAAGATCATGCCCCACCACCATTCCACTGCCCGGAGCATGGATAAACAAACCTTTCAAATCAGCATCAAGATTTCGTTTTCTTTTTTGCAGGACTTCATTTTGCTGATCAAGCATTTGCAATTCAGCATGGGTGCCACTGGAAATTGCAAGTCTTCTTTTGAGATCGAGTATTCCAATTTCAAGCTCAAGTTCCCTGGCGGAACTTTCAAGATCTCCATTTACAAGCTTCAACAGTGGCTGGCCTGATTCAACCAGATCACCCTCATGAATCAATATCTGATCAACAAAACCCTGGGATGCCGTACGGATAGAATGTTGTTCCTCAAACAATACAACCGCTGGGACAGTAACGTTTTTCTCCCAGTCAACACCAAACAACAAAAAGCCGCTAATCAGGCCGACAACAACTGCACGGGAGGCAAAATGGGACAGCACTCGCGGGTTTTGTGTTCTGTATCCGGCAAATTTTGTCACAAAGCTAATGATGGGCTGCGACACCCAGCCAAGAGCTGCAATAATTGTAAGGATCAGTCCCCAGCCACTGAACATTTTTGATGCTCCATAACCCAGACTGAACAGTACAAGAATACGCCAGAGGTAAACAGCTCCACCGTACACAGCAACAAAGTTTGAATGAACAGGTATGGATTCCGGTTCTTCAATGCCAAGCCAGATTTTCTTGGCAAGACGTCGTACACTGGCAAGGCCCCGAAAGTAGAGATTGGGGATGTTCACCAAGTCGGAGAGGACATAATAGCCATCAAATCGCATCAGTGGGTTGGCATTAAAAAGAAGAGAGCTGACACCAGCAACAAGAACGGTATTATGCGCGAGCAACCCGGTGGGAGTTCCACCATGCGTCACCCAGTACAAAATCGCCAGCCAGGCAACAAAAAGTTCAATATACATTCCAGCCAGGGCAACGTGGATACGCTGCCACCTGGTTGGGAAACTCCAGGACGAAGAGGCATTCACATAGGTAAGGGGAATAAACAGGATAAACAGTATTCCCATTTCAAAAACCTGTCCACCATAGCGGTTGCAGACCAGGGCGTGGAAGAGCTCATGCAGCAGTTTTAGCAGCAGCCAGATCAGCCCGAGAATGATCATATTGCCAAAAGAAAAAAAGCTGGCACTCTGGTTTATAAAACTCTGCCAGTTAACAAATAATGCACCAAGGGATACAACTGCCAGCAGCAACCAGACGGCAAAAAACAAAGGGCCGGCTAACCAGCCGAGCCATGGTCTGATCTGGCAAAGAAACGGATCCGGATTAAAGAGAGGAATCCGAAACGAAATCAGGTTCATTCGGGCCAGCCAGTTTTTCTGCAGGGCAGCCCCTTCGGCTGACTCAATTGCCTCCAGAGTTTCAACGTCCTGATTTTGCAGAAGTTGTTTAGATCCAAGCCATTTTAGAATAGTGAGAGCTTCCTCTCTTGTAACAGTCTGACCATCTGAATCATCAATACTTGCATCTTCCGGGAGTTTGCTTAGATTATCGCCCCGATTCAGACTGCAAAGGAACAGGTACTCTCTGCGCCCTATTTTAAAAAAAACATTCCGCAAAGGATCCTCAATTACATAGCCTCCATCGTCTCCCGAAAGAAGCGTAATTGTGAGGTCATCGCGGAGTCTGGGGGGTGATTGTGCCATTTGAGATTCAAGGTTTCCGGATGTTTGACAGTTTCAAAAAATACAACCTGAGAATTTGTCCTGAAGGATTAATACAATTCCATCAAAATAATTTATTCAGCAACCGAGAAAGAGCATACCAAGGCTTATGGAAATAAATCCAGGCAAGACTTCTACGGCCGCAATTAACCTTTGCATGCCCCTGCATACCGGGCTGTAACATCCTGTTGTCATTTTTCAGCTCCAGAGTTGTCAGAAAAACATTTACGCCCTGAACAAGATCTGATTTTGGGGCAATACGATCAATTGTGGCTTTCCATGTTCTGCCCGGAAATGCGTCAAAACGGATTTCAACTTCCATATCTTTTTTCACATAGGAAACATCTTCATCAGGAACAGCAAGTTCAATAAGAACAGTCTCAAGAGGGGCAATCTCAAAAAGCATTTGTCCCCTGGTCACAGGACCACCAACTTCCTGCTTTAAATCTCCAGTTAACACGATTCCTTCCAGTGGACTATCCAAATCGAGCTTCTGCTGCCTGTCCCGCAAGAGGCTTGAACGTTCCTGCAGACGTCTGGCTTCAAGTAATGCTATCTGTGCAGGGGCAATATCCCCTGTGGCAAGATAATTGTCCCGCATCTTGAGAGCCTTGGCGTTGTCTGCCTCAATAGAACGCAGCTCAAGATCTATTTCCCGGCCATCAAGCTTTGCAAGAGGGGCATCCTTCTGTACACGGTCACCCGGTTCAACAAAAACCTGTTCCAGAATCCCATCAAAACGGGCCACCACATAACGGACCTGAACAGGCTTAACCCTGGTATCGGGATGGAGATTGAAAGTTTTGGGAAATAAAGCAATACCAAAGATCAGAAAAGCAACAGCTCCTGCAATAATTCTCTTCTTTTTTCCTGACATTGCTCCTGCATCTGCTTCAACTTTTTTGGAGTGTCCGGAAGATATAATTGCCTGAAAAGCAGGCCCCAGAAGTGAAGAAATTTCAGAAAATTCAGTCAGCAGACTGGCTCTGCCCTCCTCTTCAGGCCACAAAAAAACAACCAAAGAGCCGTCCCTGCCCGCGCCCGGAAGAAAAACAGCAGCCCCCTGCTGCATACCAGTTGCCCGAACCAGTTCTTTCATCAGCAGTGATTGCTCGTACCTGGTGTCATCCGCCTCTCCCGGCCAGAGCGACGGGCGCAAATGTTGCTGACACTCTTGCATCACCTTGATAAATTGACGGGATTGTCGGGTTCGGCTGTCAATTTTCACCATGTCGCTCACAGCATGCAGGCGTACCCTGCCATTTTTATTCCCGATGCCAATAGCGAGCATGCTGCAGCCTGACCAGTTCCGCAGTAGATCGCACATCTCCCTTAAATTGAGTTTCTCCTTCTGCCGCAGTAAAAGATGAAGCAGACTGGCTGAATCACCCGGTATAATCTGAGACTTGCCTTTCCTCCTGACAACTTGAGCAAGGGCTGATGCCATAAGTTGAAGTATGATAAGAAAGGGTTCCCGCGGGCTGTCACCAAATAGGACAAGAACACTGAGGCAACAAGCCTGTTGTTCCTCAGTGGCAGGAACAGGGCATGAAAGGATGCGTACAGATGAAAGCTGTGCCAGAGAAGAAATAGAGGCTTTCCCCTGTTCCAAAGCCTGCTTGGCACTTTCCTGAAGCTCTCCGGAAATATCATTTGACCAGGACGCGGCCTGACGAGAAATCAGCTCTACAGCCGGTCTGATTTCTTCTTCCTGCCGGACAAAAAACACCGCACCGGCGCCATTCACCAACCCAATGGCCAGTTGCAGCAAATATCCAATCTTTTCCTTTTCTCCATCTTTTCCGGCTAGGATACCTGCAATCTGTTCTGCAAGTCTTGCCGGATCAGGCGGTTGAACTTTCAGTAATTCCTGATTGGATTCCTGGGGTAATGTTTCGGTCAAGGTAGTCTAAACAATGAGGGGCGAATAGATAAACAAATAAGAAATTCCATAAAATCCTGGAGCATTTCTATTGTATTTTGGGCAGTTTTGCCTGGGAAGTTTTTGTAACCGATTTCTTACTTTTGCCGCTGGATAACACTTGATCAAGGATACCACGCAGTCGGAGAGCCCCTTCCCTGGTCATGGCAATTCTGGTATGCACGGGAAGTATGGTCTCATTTCCTGCAGGATCATTCATCGGACCGGAGGAGAAGTTAATTGTGATATCTTCTTCGGAGGTATTAAGAATAAACTGGGACGCAAACAGAGCCGAGGTCTCATTGTATCTGACTTTAATCTGTTGCTGTTTAGTTTTTTCTTTTGCCATGGGCCTTTCTCCTAAAATAAAATTTGATGCCTTACAGAAGCTTTTCTTTAATCCGCTGTTTTGGAAAATATTTTGTATTTTTTTTAAAATCAACCGGCAGGCTGAACATCTGTATTTTTGATTTCCATATTCTGGTTCATCTCCCTGCCCAAGACAGCATCTTTGAGAATGCAGCGTCTCCCGCTTAACAAATGATTCTCACTATTATCTATTACAATACGTACTTCAACTGTTCCACTCTGAGCATTGATTACAGGTGAGATAAAATCAACTAATGCAGTGATCAAAATTGAGTTAATTTCAACAACTACGTCATCTCCAACATGCATATTTGTTGCTATTCTCGGAGGCAAATGAAACAGGGTCTTGAGCGGATTTGGCTGGACAACAGTAATAAAGCCTTCCTGATCAACACCACCAATGTGCTCGGCCTGTTCCTTGTATATTTTTACCACAATGCCATCAACGGGGCTGCGAAGTTTTTTCTCCTCTATCCGGGCACGAATTATATCAGCTTCGAGTTTTTTCAATTTCTGGTCATCTTTCGCGCTCAGCAACTCAGCCTTAGCTACAGTGAGATCAGTACGTGCTCTTATCATTTCCTGAGGTCTTGCATTACCGGTTTTTTCAAGTTCCTGCAGCATGGCATAACGGTTTTTTCGCATTGTGACCATTGCCCGGGCAGAATCGATTCGGCCATGAAAAGAGGCCGCTTCCTCTGCAGAAGCAAGTTGAGCCTGCAGCACTTGCGTATCAAGCTCAGCAAGGAGCTGGCCGGCGACGACCCTGTCACCCTCCCGAACATGGATCCTACTGATCCGGCCCCGGATAGGGGAAGAAATATCTACAATCCTGTTTGGTTCCAGGAAAGCATCATAACTCTGTGCCGAACTAGAAACTGTTGTGCAAAAAAACAGGAAAAAAAGAAAAAATCCTACAGGATGGAAAGTCCGATGTCCCGGAAAAGTCTGGAACATTGGGAAAAAAAATCTACTGTATGCGAACCTGCATAACCGGTAATGAATCGCCATTCTCTGGTTCGGTCTCCTCTAAAACAATATTATTGGTACTGACCAGAATGCCCATGGCCCGATACAAATTATACAGAGCATAATTATAAGTTAATTCGCTTTTGGCAAACAGTGCTTCAGAATCTGTAAGACGCTCATTGGCATCCATCAGGCGATACAAGACATCACCATACTTTTCGTTGTTGGCGAGCAGGTAATCAACCCGTGACAGCAGAGCAGCCACTTCTTCGTTGTCAGAGTGCATGATTTGATAACTCTGTACCATGGAACGGTAGTTCTTTTCAAGTTCCCGAAAAGAAACCTGTGCTTCAAGCAAGACGTTTTCTACCGTAGTATCAAGTTGATGCAGCAACTGCCGGATCTCAAGTTTTTTACGTGTATTGCGAGCTTCGGCTCCATTGTTGCCAAGCGGGAATTCAAAACGCAATCCACCTACATAGCTGGGTTCACCTTCATCAAACTGTTCTGAATATGCTGTACCATAACGATAATCGCCTTCAAGCCCTTTCACATAGGTCTGAAAGAAGAGATCAAGACTTGGCATAAGTTCGTTTTCAGAACGTTCAAGCCGAAGATACGCTGACTGAATATGTTTGACAGACTGGGCAACCTCCGGCCGATTATTAATTGTTGTCTGCAGAGCTTTGTCAAAAGTGATATCAAAGGGTTTATTGCTTGGTAACTGGCCGGTAATCATCTCAAGCCCTGCACCATTCAGCAGTGCAGGATCATTAACCAATGCCTGAATGCGGGATTGTGCATTCAACATACCATATTCTGCCTGCATGGCAGCAAGTTCGT
>DQTH01000109.1 GCA_015662865.1 Desulfocapsa sulfexigens | reverse complement strand
CCTGATGGTATCATCAAAGTTTGCCAATTTCAGCCATAAGCATATCGGTTTCAAACCGGATGACTTTATTCATTCAGCAGGAGAGATTGCTTCTTCTGCCGGCATCATTGCTGATCGGGTTGACGAGATGAAGGTAATCGAGATGACCCCGGATGAAAGAAACGTTTTTGCACAGACCGCCCTCGGGTTGGTTTATGGTGCAGGAAGTAAGACCAGAACTGAATTGGAGGAGGCTATTAAAGATTCACCTATTCAGCCGGATCAACTTCTTCACGAACGCCGATATGACGATAAAGGAAGAGATCTTTGGACCCTTTTTAATCTGGTTCAGGAAAATATTTGCCGTGGCGGTCTCAAAGGACGCAAAAGAAACAGTTCCGGCAGGATGCGGAATGTGACTACACGTCCGGTCAAGGCACTTGATCGAAACATTAAACTGAACCAGGCACTCTGGTTCTTGACTGAAAAAATGGCTGAATTGAAACAACAGGATACTGCCTTGGTTGTAAACGGGTAGACGCCTGATTGCTTTTTGACAGTTATTGTTTTATTCTATGAATCAGAGGATAAGGAAATTTACAATGGATACTATGAGTACGAAAATGTACACAGCTCTTAAATCAGCAGGGGCACCGGAAGAGAACGCTAAAGAAGGCGCATCTGTTCTAGGTGAACTCCACGAAGAAATCATCAAACTAAAATCCGGTCAACGGCTTATTCAGATGATGGTTAGCTTAAACATAGTAATGACTATGGCTATAATCGGTAAATTATTTACTTTGTAGCTGCATAAAAACACAAAGACAGCCGTCTCCGAAAGGGGACGGCTTTTTTTTTGCTTTTTATTATTTTTTTAGTTATAAAATAAGATATACATTTTTATATCTTATTAGTTGTATCGACAATTATACAAAAGGTGAAATAATGAAACTGGTTGTGCTTAACCAAAAAGGCGGTGTCGGAAAATCAACAGTTTCCGTAAACGTGGCGTATTGCCTTGCGTTGTCAGGGAAAAAGACATTGCTGGTGGACATAGATCCACAGGCGCATAGCACTGTTATTTTTTGTCCGCATATTTCTAAAGAGAATACGATTAGAGACCTACTGGCAGATAAGTCGGCTAACGTGGATAAGATTATAAGAAGGGCTTTTGTTGGAGAAGATCAGGAACCGATTTCTAATCTTTGGCTTATTTCAGCCAACATTCATCTGGCTATAACAGCAGAACAGATCACCAGCAAGATTCACCGGGAAAAACTTCTACACAATCATTTGAAACGGATCAAAAATAAATTTGATTTCATTATCATAGACTGTCCACCGGCTGTTAATGTGCTCACGGTTAATGCGATTTACGCCTCTGATACAATCCTGATTCCTACCACCTACGGACGCTACTCGTTGGATGGTATTGCAGACCTCTTTCAGTCTATCAAAGAGATCAAAGAGTCGGAAAATTTTCCATACTGGATATTGCGTAATTCCCGTGATGCTCGTACTCGTTTATCCAATGAATTTGTTGAGGAACAATTAACTCCATTCAAAAGCAATCTGCTGGAAACCGTAATTCGCCGAAACGAGGCAATTAATCAAGCCCAAATGAACAATGAACCTGTGGTAGTATTTGATCCCAGGTCACAAGGGTCTGAAGACTTCAAAAAACTCACCAGGGAAATAATAAAAAAATGTCAAAAATAACAGGCAAATCGAAACTGGCTAAAGCGGTAGAGCCTACCGAAAACAATGAAAAGCTTGATCTGGTAAAGGCCAGCAAGAAGGCCACACTAAAAGCATATCGTCTATATCCTGACGACATAGACCGCCTGAAAAAAGTCACGGCGATTATGAACCAGGCGAGCCACCGGAATATTAGCGAAACTGCTGCTATCCGGGCTTTAATCGTATTGGGAAGCAAAACAACTGGTGAAAAACTTATCAAAGCCTTGCGTGAAACGATATGAGTGTATATGTATTTTGTTAATATAAATATTATCATATCTAATATCTAAAAAGATATACATTACCATGGTGAAACCTAAACGCATACAGAGAAAACGAGTTAAAGGTTGGCGAATGCCTCCCGATACCATTAGTGTTTGTCGTCCTGGAAAATTTGGGAACCCTTTTGTTGTGACAAATGAACGTACACCTGCGGAAGCGGTTACAGCCTTCAGGACATGGCTGCTCGTTGACGGATGTACAGCAGGAATACCTGAGAAGAAACAGATACTCTTGGACAGTCTGCATGAACTTGAAGGTAAAAACCTGGCTTGTTGGTGCAAAGAAGGAACACCATGTCATGCCGATGTATTGTTGGAGTTAGCAAACAAATAATATAACATATTATCCATAATAAAAATCATCTATTTATACATATAAATCGCTATACATAAAAATGTTAAAACTCCTATGAAATCACAATTTGAAATAATATACAGTGACCGTTTAATGATCGTTTTAATCGACAAAGGACAAGGGAAAAGTATTACTAATGATGCTTGTAATGTGATTCCCAGGTTGGCCGAACTATTCCCTATTCGGGGCCGGCGGGTTTACTACAGAGATACCAGTGGTCGATTTGACCAACTGAAGGTTTGCCACGACAAGTATTTCATGGGCTTTGCTCCATGCAGCCCTGGACAACAAATATTTTTCCGGCAGTTAGTAAAGGGGATAACGGCCCTGGCCCAGTATATCATCCGCAACCCGTTCTCCTTGAACAAGCTCAGCTACAATCAGGTGACGGGAATG
>DQTH01000267.1 GCA_015662865.1 Desulfocapsa sulfexigens | reverse complement strand
TCTCAAATTCTTGAAGCGTGCGGGGAAAATTTTCTTCCATAACCCACTACACTACATGTAGTAGTCGCTGGAGTCAAGTGCATACCCCAGATTATTTTTTTCGCTTACAGTTTCATTAAACCGAAAACCAGACTTGACTGGCGCAGTCTGGGAGCCTTTTCGGCCTTTATTGTGGCCCTGTTTGTTGAAATGTACGGCTTTCCGCTGACCATCTATTTTCTCTCCGGGTGGCTGCAGACACAGTTTCCTCAGACAGATATCTTTGCTCATGGCAGTGGTCATCTCTGGTATACAATTTTCGGCTTTGAAGGCGATCCCCATGCCAACCCGATTCATCTGATTGCCAATCTGTTCATTTTTGCAGGCTTTTACCTCATCTATCGCGGATGGGTGGTGTTGCATGCGGCCCAAAAAAAAGGAGAACTTGCCACTACAGGTCCATATGGCCGGGTACGGCATCCACAATATGATGGATTTGTCCTTGTCATGTTCGGTTTTCTGTTGATGTGGCCAACGCTGTTGACCCTGATTATGTTCCCGATACTGCTGTTTGTTTACATACGTTTGGCAAAACAGGAATAGAGCCTGGTGAGGAAGGAGTTCGGTGGGGTTTATGATCTGTATGCAAAGGAAACCCCAGCTTTTCTACCTCGATTTGGGAAGACTGCTATTGGACATAATGGGTAGGTGAAAATGAAAAATCTAATCGAACATTCCGCGATTTCATTCAATCTTTCTGATAGTGAAGGTATTGTTCATCGACTTTCTGACTATAGTGGGAGTTGGCTGCTTATGGTCTTTCTTCGTCACCTTGGTTGACTGCCCTGCCGTGCGCATCTTTCGCAGTTGCGGGAGAATGAAGAGAAGCTCTTTATGTATAATGTAAAGATTGTCGTCATCACCTTTGCGTCTCATGAAATTGCTCACGAATACAGGAAAGAAACTGGAATAACCTGGCCACTTTTGACCGACGATTCAAGAGAAGTATACCATGCTTACGGTATGGTTAACGCCTCCTTCTGGGATGTATGGGGACCGAAGACATGGTGGGCATATTTTATGGAAATCTTGAAAGGACATAAACCGAAAAACGCAACGGGTGATATTTATCAACGGGGTGGTGATGTATTAATCGATCCAGACGGTATCGTACGTTTACATCATGTTGGTGCTGGCCCCGTGGATAGACCCTCTATTGATTCGATTTTTCAGAACCTTGAAAGTTAGCTACAGTTTTACTAGCTGAACAGAGAGGAATGAGAAAAGAATTCGAAAAGGAAATTCCATGAACAAGACAAAGCTTATTGATTCGTTAAAAAGTCTTCATGATTTATCCAAAGCCATTAACTCGACCTTGAATATTGACGAGGTGGGGAAAATGATTTTAAAAAAAACCGCAGAGCTCATGCAGGCGGAAAAAGTTGTTCTCTTGTTACTGGATGAGACAAAAATGATTCTGACACTGGAGAAATCACAAGGGCTTGACGAGGAAGAGCTGGAGGGAACACGGTTTTATAATATCAGACCGTTTGATCATTGTATTGTTCACAAGGGTACGATCCTCACTATGGACGAAGTTCTTACACCCCAAGATTTGCAGCTTCAGCGCCGTAAAATGCCGTTTTTGTCCGAGATGGTCTTTGCCCCCCTTGAAATAAAAGGAGAAGCATACGGATTGTTGGGGATATCTGGAAACGTTCATGAATTCCCTGTTGTTGAGTTGGAAATATTTTGTTCCCTGGGGAGCCAAGCGGCGATTGCGCTAGAAAATGCTAATTTATATAAAAAGCTTCATGAGGCCTTCCTCCATACTGCTGAGGCCTTGGCCGAAGCAATCAACAGCCGGGATCCATATACGGGTGGGCACACCAGCAGGGTCGCTCAATATGCTATGCAATTAGCCGGAGCACTAGGTTTATCCGCTAAAGAAAAAGAAGATCTACGATTGGCAGCCATTCTGCATGACATAGGTAAAATTGGCATTGACGATACTGTGCTGCGAAAGAGTGGTTCTTTTTCCGATGCTGATAAAGAAATAATGAAACAGCATCCTGAAATTGGTGCAAATATTTTGGAACATGTGGATGAAATGGGCGAGGTCATAAAGGGCGTCCGGCACCACCACGAATGGTTTGACGGTAGCGGCTATCCTGAAGGTCTTGCCCGAGAGAACATTCCCCTGATCGCCAGAATAATTTCCATTGCCGATGTTTATGACGCCTTGACAACTGACCGTCCTTACAGAAAGGCCTCGAGTAAAAATGTTGCGATAAAAATTATGATGGCAGATTCCGGCTCGCACTTTGACCCAGAACTTCTTGATCTCTTTTCCAGAGGAGAGCTTTGAGTGAGTTATTTTTGTTCCACTTTTGTTCCCAAAAGTATGTCAAATGATAGCATGATAAGTCAAAGGAATGCAGGGAACTAAAAATTGAAAAGGGCTAAAACCTTCTTTATAGAAAGGTATTAGCCCTGTGTTGTTATGGTGCCCGAAGCGAGAATCGAACTCGCACAGCCATAAGACCGAGGGATTTTAAGTCCCTTGCGTCTACCAGTTCCGCCATTCGGGCAATGGAACTGTTCTTACCATAGAGCCGATTTGTTTGTCAATTGTCAAAAAGCTTGTTTCCAATGCTTTGGCAAGTGTATAGTGCGTGACATTGTATTTCTTTAGCCGTACACTACGAATTTTCTGGCAGGTGATGAGCGAAACAAGTCAAAAAGTAATCAGGATTATAACAGGATTTCTGGTACTGCTGCTGATAGGAATTGTCGGCTACATGTACTTCGAAAATACCACGTTTGTTGACGCCCTGTATATGACGATTATCACCATATCAACTGTCGGGTATGGCGATATGGTTCCGGTACACACGGCCGGTAAACTGTTCACTGTATTTATGGTTCTTTGCGGTGTCGGCTATGTCATGTATATGTTGTCAAAAATCATTGAAACCGTTGTTGAAGGCGGCCTTCGTGAAATTATGGGAAAGAGACAAATGGCAAAAGAGCTTGCTCGGTTGAAGAATCATTACATTGTCTGCGGATACGGACGTATTGGCAAAGTTATCTGCGCCACACTGGATGAAAATGAAAAAAGCTTTGCTGTTATTGAGAGTGATCCCGAAGAATACAACGCCATTGCAGAAGCGGGATACTATGTCATAAAAGGGGATGCATCAGAAGATGAGATCCTGAAAAAAGCGGGTATTGATCATGCAGAAGGTCTGATTGCAGTTGTTTCCACCGATGCCGACAATGTCTTTATAACTCTCACAGCCAGAGGCCTTAATCCTGGAATTAACATTATGGCCAGATCCAGTGGGGCTCTGGGTTCAAAAAGAAAACTCAAACGGGCAGGTGCTGATCGTGTGATCTCTCCGTACACAATCGGTGGGATGCGGATGGCCCATTCTGTGATCCGGCCAAACGTTATTGATTTTCTTGAAGCCACTATGGTGGTCGATGAATATAATCTGCAGATTGAAGAACTTGCGGTAAGCGAAACAGCAGAATTACAGGGAAAAACTCTGATGGATTCGAACATTCGCAAGAGTTTTGATATTATCGTCATCGGAATAAAGCGTGGTGATGACAATATACTTTTTAATCCAAAGCCTGATACAGTGATTCTTGGCAAGGATATCCTGATTGTCCTTGGAAAGCGGCAACAGATCGCCGCTCTTAAAAAAAGTATATGGGGAGAGTAGGCGGGTTTTATAATTACCGTCTAAGCTCTGCGCACACTGTATCCCGGTATCTCCTGCAATACTAATAAATCATGGACGCATCGCGAACAATCTTTTTCATTTCCCTGACAGCCTGATCAAGCCCGACAAAAACAGCCCGTGCAATAATTGCATGACCGATGGAGAGCTCTTCAATGGTATCAAGGGCGGCAATCCGCTGTGTTGTCTGGTAGTCGAGTCCGTGCCCGGCATTTACTTTTAGTCCCATCTGGTAGGCTTCTTCAGCAGCAGAGGCAATGAGTTGATATTCTTTTTCACGTTCTGTTTCACCGATGGCATCGCAATAGCGACCCGTATGCAGTTCCACATAGGTGGCACCAATCGCATGCGAAGCCTTTACCTGTCTTTCCTCAGGGTCAATAAACAGTGAAACAGGTATTCCGGCCTTGTCCATTCGCTTAATGGTTTTAGCAAGCTTCTTTTTTTGACCTGCAACGTTTAATCCGCCTTCAGTCGTGAGTTCTTTACGTTTTTCCGGAACCAGTGTTACCATATCGGGCTTGATGTCCAGGGCGATTTCGATAATTTCTTTGTTGGCCCCCATTTCAAGGTTCATTCTGGTTTTAATGGTTTCTCTCAGCAGTCGAACATCGCGGTCTTTGATGTGGCGGCGATCTTCACGGAGATGGATAACAATTCCCGCAGCACCGGCCAGTTCACAGATGGCAGCAGCTGCCACCGGATCAGGTTCTGCAATCCCTCTTGCATTGCGGACAGTTGCAACGTGATCGACATTAATTGCTAAATGGGGCATTTGACTACTCCTGGAGTGTTTTAGTTGTGAAATAAGTGTTTTTTCAAGCTCCCACATCGTAAGAGCTTCTTTGTCTGAGCGTTCATGGTCGTGTCCCAGAAGGTGAAGCAGACCATGGGTCAGCAGCCAGGTAAGACGATCATGCAGAGAAACATCGAGCTTGCGCGCTTCTCTGGCAGCTGTCTGAACGGATATGATAATGTCGCCAAGTTCTTTCTCGGGAATTGAAAGAGTAAAATTATATTGTTCATTTTCCTGTGCAAAAGGAAAGGACAGAACATTGGTGGAACAGTGTTTATTTCTGTAATGGCTGTTCAACCAGCTAATCTCTTCATCATCGACCAAAAGTATAGATACATTATGATCGGCGACGTTATTTTGCCGCATGAGCCAGACAATGCGTCTTTGCAGCAGCTTTTCATTTATTCGAAAAGCTGAGGAATCATGATTTAAGGTGAAGTGGGCGCCCATGGCTCTGGTAATTATTTAGTTGTGGGATTTTTTTCATAGGCGCCGATAATTTTCTGCACCAGTGGATGCCGTACCACATCCTGTTTAGAGAAATTGCAGAACTTAATTCCATCAATGGAGCGAAGAATATTCTTTGCATGCAGGAGGCCTGATTGTTCAGAGCGTGGCAGGTCAACTTGGGTTACATCACCTGTAATCACAGCAGATGAATCAAAACCGATTCTGGTGAGAAACATTTTCATCTGTTCCCGGGTAGTATTTTGAGCCTCATCCAGAATAATAAAGGCATCGTTTAACGTTCGTCCGCGCATAAATGCTAGGGGCGCTATTTCTATGATTCCCTGTTCTATATAATCAGCACTTTTGTCAGGCCCAAGCATATCACTCAAAGCATCATAAAGCGGACGCAGGTAGGGGGTAACCTTTTGAGCAAGATCGCCAGGCAGAAAACCAAGTTTTTCCCCGGCTTCAACTGCCGGCCTCGTCAGGATAATGGACCTGATCTGACCAGTGCTGAGTGCTGAAACGGCCATGGCAACGGCAAGATAGGTTTTACCGGTTCCGGCAGGACCTATTCCAAAGACAATATCGTTATAGCGAATGGAATCAATATAGGTTTTCTGGTTTTTTGTTTTAGGAGAAATGATACGGTTCTGAGCGGTTATGTAGACCTGATCCAGAAATATTTTGGCAAGACTTGCCTTTGGATTGGCCTCAAGGACACGCAACCCAAAAGCAAAATCAGACGTGTAGACTTTGAAACCTTTATTCAGAAGCCCGTAAAACTGTTCAAGAAGGTCTGCTGCAAGATCAACTTCATGTCCGAGGCCGGTGATATGAACACCATTTCCCCGGACATGAATTGTGACGCCAATGTTCTGCTCAACCAGGTGGAGATTTTTGTTTAACTCTCCATACAGGATACCTGCCTGGTTATTGTCGGGAAACGAGAGATCCCGGCTTTGCTGCTGGTTTGCCATGTTTTATTTAGCCGTTTGGGCGAGTTCCTCGTCAATGAGCTGCTGTATGGCCGGCAGTGATCTGGCTTTCAGTTTTATTCCATTTACGAAGATTGTTGGTGTTCCTGTAACACCAGCCTCCTGCGCATCATGGAGATCTTTGGCAAGTTTCTGTCTCATAGCAGGGGATGCCATATCTTTTACGAACTTGTCCATATCCAAACCAAGTTTCTGGGCAATTTTTGTGATGGCAGCCGGATCAAGCTTTGGTGAAATAGCAAACAGTTCATCATGAAATTCCCAGAATTTACCCTGCTCAGCTGCAGCAAGAGCTGCAAGAGCTGATGGTTCAGCAAATTTATGAAATCGCAGTGGCATGTTTTTTAATACAATTTTTACGGTGTCCGGGTTGTTCTCGAGCACCTGCTCGAGTAGCGGCACAGCTTTGCCGCAATGGGGTCACTCAAAGTCCGTAAAAACTGCGATTGTCACAGGAGCGTTTGTATTACCAACAAAGGGCGATCCGGCAACATCAACACTTACAACAAAATCCACTGAAATATCAGTGAAGCTGTTATTCTTCTGGTTGATCAGAAAAAGTTTTTCTCCGCGGGGTGCAATATCAATTGCTGAGACACCTTTCTCAACATCAATGCTGCCTAGAAGTTGACCACTGGCCTTATAGACTAAAACCTGTTCCTGGTCAGTGAGGATAAAAACTTTTTTTCCATCAAGCGAATACACTATATCCAGTGGTTTCTCTGGAAGTTGCCATGTTTTCTCAACCTGCAGCTGGATCTTTGAGACTCCTTTTGCATCGACTGCAGCGAACGCCGAAGAGGTTGAAAAAGGAAACATGAGTATGGCACATACTGCAATACATTGTTTGTACGTCATTGGTTCCTCAAAATTGTGTTAGAGTTATTATTTTGATTGCCTAAAGTCAGTCTTATTAAATGAAATCGTATTATCTGACAAGACGACGAATGGAAAAGACCTAAATAAATAATCCTTTCCAGAATAACAGGAGATAATAGTCTCTGTTAGTATGTTTGGCAAGGTTCAGAGGTGAAATTGATCTGTCTGCCAATAAGAATTAATGAACAGGAAAAGTGGATTTTTTGCATTCTTGCACGTATCGGTCTTGACTGTAGGCTGGATGTGAATTATTTACTATCAAATTGTCAGATCCGTTGTTGATGATTGTGACACTATGTATTTTACAAATGCGAGGGTGGCGGAATTGGTAGACGCACTGGTCTTAGGAACCAGCGCCTTTGGCATGGGGGTTCGAGTCCCCCCTCTCGCACCATTGATTATCAAATGAAATTCAAAAATTTTTAAAAGTGTTCTGACTATAGATCAGGTCAGGCTAAAAACCTTTATAAAGGATGGACAGAATGGATGTAGTTGTAGAAGATGTCAGTGCGCTTACAAAAAAGATCACTATTACTCTGCCTAAAGAGGGAGTACAGAAAAAGCTGGAAAAAGCCTATGGCAAACTGCAACGTGAGACCAAAATGAAAGGTTTTCGGCGCGGGAAAGTGCCACGGAAAGTGATCATCAGGCATTATCAGGGACAGGTCGAAGCAGAAGTCGGTGAGAAACTGGTTCAGGATAGTTATTTTGACGCCATTGAGCAGGAAAAGGTGGATCCTGTTGTGCACCCTGACATTGCTGATCCAAAATTTAATGAAGACGGAACATTTACATATGTTGCCAATATTGATGTAAGACCTGAGTTTGAGCTTGGTGAGTACAAAGGCATTGAAGTAGAAAAATCATCAGGTGAGATAAGCGAAGCTGCTGTTGAGATAGAAATTGAAGAGCTTCGTCGAGATATGGCACCACTTCGCTCCGTGAAAGGTCGCGGAATTGAAAATGGCGATGTTATCGTTGTTGATTTCGAAGGATTTCATAACGGTAAGGCCATGAAAGAGGTGAAAAATGAAAATTATTCTGTGGATGTCGGAGCCGGGAAGTTAAGTCCCGAATTTGAAGAAAAACTTGTCGGAATGAAGCAGGGCGAAGATGCCAACCACGAAGTTGATTTCCCTGCAGAGTATGTTAATCCTGTTCTTGCCGGTAAAAAGGTTGAATTCCGTGTTCAGGTAAAAGAGGTAAAAGAGCGTGTTTTACCGGAACTGAACGATGAATTTGCCAAAGATGTTGACGAAAAACATACAAGTCTTGATGGTTTGAGAAATGTTATTCGTGAACGTCTGCAAAAGGAAAAAGATGAACAGGCAGAAGGTGATCTCACCGACAGGATAATGCTGAAACTTCTGGAAGGACATGAATTTGAAGTTCCTGAGCGACTTGTTCGTTTTGAAGTTGAGGAAATGATCAAGAATACTGAAAAATCTCTTGAACAACAGGGTCTGAACCTTGAGTCAGCCGGTATCAATCGTGATGAACTTGCTGAAAGAAGTAAAGAAACTGCTGAAAAACGTGTGCGTGGCGATTTTATCCTGAAAAAAATTGCAGATGCTGAAGACATCAAAGTCAATGATGAAGACCTTGATCGTGCTTTTAAGCGTATTGGTGATCAATACAATATGCCTATTGCTCAAGTAAAAGAGTTCTTCCAAAGCCGTGATGACCTGCTTCCCTTCATGAATGAGATTTTAAATGAAAAGATTCTCACTTTCCTTCGGGACAATACGACATTTGTAGATGCTGCTCCTGATGATGCCAAGGAAAAAAAGGAAGAAAAGGAAGAGAGCACAGACTGACAGGTGTTTGTTGCTATAAAAAATTTGACAAGAACAGATAGTATGAAGATATTATCTGATTAGTACTGTTTATAATTCACGACTGCAGTTGCCAAGTGCTCCTGCAGTCGTCTTTATTTGAAGGAGAGAAAAATGAACCTTGTCCCAATGGTTGTAGAACAGAGTCCCAGAGGGGAACGTGCTTTTGATATTTACTCAAGACTGCTTAGAGAAAGAATTATTTTTCTTGGAACTTCGGTTGGAGATGAAGTATCAAATTCCATTATCGCTCAGCTACTTTTTCTTGAAGCTGAAGATCCTGATAAGGACATAACTTTTTATATTAATTCTCCAGGTGGATCTGTTACTGCAGGTCTTGCGATATACGATACAATGCAATACGTGAAGTGTGATATTGCTACCCTCTGCATGGGACAGGCAGCCTCAATGGGCGCACTGCTTCTTGCCGCCGGTACCAAAGGAAAACGTTATTCATTGCCAAATTCCAGAATTATGATTCATCAACCAATGGGTGGGTTCCAGGGACAGGCCACGGAAATAGACATTCATGCTAGAGAAATCCTTCGAATGCGCGATGACTTAAATAAGATACTGGCAAGTCACACCGGCCATACAGTAAAGAAAATTAAAAATGACACAGACCGCGATAATTTCATGAGTCCCACAGAAGCCCTAAAATATGGTATAATAGACGAAGTGCTGATTAAACGATTGGATCCTTCAGAGGAATCGTAATATGGATGATTTTGATAATAAAGAACCTGACTGCATCTGTTCGTTTTGCGGAAAGAACCAGGGAGAGGTCTCAAAACTTATTGCCGGCCCAGATGTATATATTTGTGATGAGTGTATTGACCTCTGTAATGAGATAGTAAAAGATGAAGAATCGGCTCAGATTGCTGGTGATGAAGATGATGGTAAGCATGCCCTTAAACCCATGGACATCAAAGCTCATCTTGATGATTATGTGATAGGCCAGGATTTTGCTAAGAAAGTTCTATCTGTGGCAGTGCACAATCACTACAAACGCATTGATGCACCGGTTGCAGATGACCTCGTTGAACTGCAAAAATCAAATATTATTCTCATTGGTCCCACGGGAAGCGGGAAAACACTGGTTGCCCAGACACTTGCAAGAATTTTGAATGTTCCTTTCTGTATCGCTGACGCCACAACATTGACAGAGGCCGGGTATGTCGGGGACGATGTTGAAAATATTCTTGTTAATCTTCTGCAGGCAGCAGACTATGATATTAATCGTGCAGAACGTGGGATAATCTATATCGATGAAATAGATAAGATTGCCAGAAAATCTGACAGTGCCTCTCTTACCCGTGATGTTTCAGGAGAAGGCGTTCAACAGGCATTACTGAAAATCATTGAAGGTACTGTGGCTTCCATTCCTCCCAAGGGTGGACGTAAGCATCCACAACAGGAACTGGTGAAGATTGATACTACTAATGTTCTGTTTATTTGTGGTGGTGCATTTGTTGGCCTTGATACTGTTGTTAAGCGAAGAAAGGGTACTAAATCCATTGGTTTTGGTGCTGAAGTTGTAAGTGATGACAACATGAAGCTTGGTGAAATTCTTGATTCAGTACAACCTGAAGATCTTTTGAAGTTTGGTCTTATCCCTGAACTTGTTGGTCGTCTGCCAGTTATTGCGACCATGCAGGAACTGGAAGAGGAAGATCTTGTCCGGATTCTGAAAGAACCGAAAAACGCTCTCACCAAACAGTATCAACGACTGTTTGAGTTTGAAAATATCAGACTTCGTTTTACAGAAGGTGCAATGTCTGCCATTGCCCAAAAGGCTCTTAAGCGTAAGTCGGGTGCTCGCGGCCTGCGTTCTGTTATGGAAGAAGCCATGCTTGAGGTAATGTACGAGTTGCCATCGAGGGACAATGTACAGGAATGTGTAATCAGTGAACAGGTTATTAACGACGGAGATTATCCGGTTATTCTCTATTCCGGGAAACCCGATGAAAAACGTCTGGAAAGCACAGGATAGTATGTTTTGATGATTGACGTGTATCTGTTGTCTGCATGTTCAATTTTTGCATTTTAAAAGAAAATAAAAGTATAAAAAAATATGGAAACCAGCTTATACCCTGTCATGCCATTGCGTGATATCGTGATTTTTCCTCATATGGTTGCTCCCCTGGTTGTGGGAAGGAGTAAATCCATCCTCGCCCTTGGGGATGCTATGGAAAAACGAACAGAGATTTTGCTGGTGACCCAGCAGGATTCAAAGGTTGATGATCCCGGCGAAAGTGAGGTCTACCAGGTTGGCACACTTGGTGTGGTCATGCAGCTTCTTCGCTTGCCAGACGGCACAATCAAGGCGCTTGTGGAAGGAAAAAGAAAAGCGGAAATTGTGTCTTTTGTGCCCCATGATCAATTCATGCAGGCTGAAGTTCGTTTCCGTGGTGATTTCGATGCTGATATTCAGGAAGCAGAAGTGTTCACGCGCAGATTGCGAAAGCTCTTTGATCAGTTTGCAGAGATCAACAGAAGAATACCGCGTGAGGTTCTGAAATCTGTTAAAGACATTGATGATAATGGAAAACTTGTTGATGTCGTCAGTGCCCATCTACCGTTGAAGTCTCTTGAAAAACAGGAAATCCTTGAGATTGATTCAGTTCCAAAGCGCATAGAAAAAGTACTTGACTGTATTCATCGTGAAATTGAACTTGCTGAACTGGAAAAAGATATCAATGCACGGGTGAAGAAACGCATGGGCAAAACCCAGCGTAACTATTTTCTTGGTGAAAAAGTTAAGGTTATCCAGAATGAAATCGGCCAGAATGAAGAGGGTGTCGATGAGATTGGTGAGCTTGAACAATCTGTAAAAAAGAAAAAATTACCTGCCCTTGTCAGGGAGAAGGCAATAAAAGAATTAAAAAAGCTTCGTGTCATGCCACCAATGTCTGCAGAGACAACGGTTGTCAGAAACTATATAGATTGTATTCTCACTCTTCCCTGGAATAAAAAATCAAGGGCCAGACTGGATATACAAAAGGCCGAAAAAATTCTTGATGAAGATCATTACGGCCTTGAAAAACCCAAGGAAAGAATTCTCGAATACCTGGCTGTTCAGGCGCAGGTGAAAAAATTACAGGGCCCGATTATCTGCCTTGTTGGTCCTCCTGGAGTAGGAAAAACATCGATAACCAAGTCCATTGCAAGGGCAATGGGGCGGAAATTTACCCGCATTTCTCTTGGTGGTGTTCGTGATGAAGCTGAAATTAGAGGACATCGCAGAACCTATGTCGGAGCCATGCCCGGTAAAATAATCCAGGCAATGCAAAAGGTGGGTGTCGCAAACCCGGTTTTCTGTCTTGATGAAGTTGATAAGATGAGTACTGATTTTCGTGGTGATCCTTCTTCAGCTCTTCTTGAGGTTCTAGATCCTGAACAGAATAATTCATTTAACGATCATTATCTGGATCTTGACTACGATCTTTCTGAAATCTTTTTTATTACAACTGCAAATAATCTGGAAGGTATTCCATTGCCCCTGCAGGACAGAATGGAAATTATCAGGTTAAACGGCTATACAGAAGAAGAAAAACAGAAAATAGCAGATGGATATCTTATCCCGAAGCAATTGAAAGTCAATGGCTTCAAACTGGGTGATATCACAATGACTGCCGGCGGGACACTTGAGATTATCAGGCGTTACACACGTGAAGCTGGTGTCAGGAATTTTGAACGTACAATTGCATCCGTTTTCAGAAAGATTGCCAGAGACCGTCTGAAACGAAAGGATATGAAAAAGAAGTATAAAGTTACAGCCAAGAGTGTGCTTAAGTTTCTTGGCACACCAAAATTTCGTTTCGGCCTTGCTGAAGAACGTGACGAGGTAGGCCTTGTCACAGGATTAGCCTGGACCTCTGTTGGTGGCGAACTTCTGCAGATTGAAACTACATTAATGCCTGGAACCGGAAAGATGATCATTACCGGTAAACTTGGAGATGTTATGCAGGAATCTGCCCAGGCAGCTCTCAGCTATGTACGATCCCGGGCCATGCGATTAGGTCTTGCCCCTGATTTTTATCAGAAGCTTGATATCCATGTGCATGTCCCTGAAGGTGCAATCCCAAAGGATGGACCTTCTGCCGGGATTACCATGGCAACAGCACTTGTTTCTGCAATTCTCAAGCTACCGGTTAACCATGAAATTGCCATGACTGGCGAAATTACTCTGCGCGGAAGAATTCTTCCCATAGGTGGTTTGATAGAAAAATTGCTGGCCGCGAAAAGAGGGAACGTTAAAACTGTATTGATCCCAAAAGAAAATGAACGTAACCTTGCAGACGTTCCAGAAAATATTCGCCAGAGTTTGACCATTCATTGTCTTGACAATGTAGACGAAGTACTGGAAAAAGCGCTTGTATTAAAAGAGGGCGAAAGTCTGTTTGAAGATGTGCCGTTTGATACTGTGTATGGAGACGTTACAGTGTCTTCACATAATACATCTCATTGATCTTTTTTGCTTGACGGCTAATGGCCTTCCTGTTAAAAAGGTGTCCACGATTGATTGAGGGGGCGGTTAGCTCAGCTGGGAGAGCATCGGCCTTACAAGCCGAGGGTCACAGGTTCGATCCCTGTACCGCCCACCATTCAATCTTTCTGTTTTAACTAACCTGGAGCGGTAGTTCAGCTGGTTAGAATACCGGCCTGTCACGCCGGGGGTCGCGGGTTCGAGTCCCGTCCGCTCCGCCAGATATAAAAGAATGGGTTTCAGCCAGTTTTGGTTGAGACCCATTTTTTTTTGTCCTGAAATTTGTCCTGAAATTTGTCCTGAAATTTCTCTGTGCCAATCTGTACAAAATCTGTACCAACAGAGAATAGCATGTTTTTTCCGCCTCTTGAAAACTGACCTAAAGCCTACTGAGGTAGGTTTGAGTTGGTTAAGTAAAAGTGGACACCAAATCTCTTGTTTAATAAACAGCGAGCGGAGGTGTTATCATGAAAAGAATTCCACAAGGAAGGTATTCAAAAAAGTTTCGGGAAGAAGCTGTAAAACATGTAATTGAGCAGGAATTGTCAATTCCTGATGCTTCACGGCGTTTGGATGTTCCTCAATCTACAATCAGTTATTGGGTAAGAGCAAGTAAAACAGGAATCTTGAAAATATAGTGAGTATTCCACGGGAAAGCAGACACTCAGTCCAGTTATTTTGGACACGAGTGTCGGAGCGTAGCGACGCTATTATTTTGTCTTTACTTTGTTCTGCTCTTTCATGTCAAGTTTGCTGTCTTTTTTCTCATAGATTCTCCTGTAAGTTTTATTTTGTGTGCGCTGTGAACAAGAGGATCAAGTATGGCATCAGCCATAGTTGGATCACCGATCTGTTCATGCCAGTGTTCTATTGGCAACTGACTGGTTACAAGTGATATACAGGGCACGGCTGCAGGCGGCCTCAAGACAGACTGCTGCCATAGGCCTTACCAAGTCTTAGAATCCCAAGCAGTGTCCTGTAAGCCTGTTGCGGATGAGTTCAGTTAACATGACTGTTTCTTTGCAAAATTTTTGCAGCCCAACGTTTAAAACGATCCGGTGTCCATTCTAGATATTTCTGATGGCTGAGAGGCATGTGTTCTTTGATCGTTGCATGACGGCCCCTTGGTACTTTCCTGAGATGGCTTGCTACTCGTTTGCCACGGTGAAAACATTCCACTGTCATATGGGTATAACGGATATCCAGTTTCTTTTTGGCCAAAGTGTAAGGGACGGAATAATAATACCCCTTCACTTCCACATGATAATCAAGATGAACAGTATTTTTTCCAGCAGGCAAGCTCGTAAGGTGCTGAAGGTAGCTGCTTCAAGGCAGGTTTATCAATTTCCTCAAACCAGCTTTGACGACTGCCGGTGAGTTTTTAAAAATGTTTTTTGTTCAAGCCTTGCAGAAGTTTTTTAATCTTCCGGTTGAAGTCAGCCAGACTAAAGAACCTATGGTTGTGGAGTTTGGCTAGTATCCATCGTTTTCTACCAGCAGTACTCCGGCTTCTGCTTTTGATTTATCCCGTGGCTTTCTGACTCGTGCGGTAATAACCACAGTATCATAATGCCTGGCCAGATCATTGTATGTGGGATTAATATCGGGTTCGTACAGACATGCTTTAGTGACACCACTTTTAAGGTTGTCCGGAACTACCACTTCAGGGACTCCACCGAAGAAAGTAAATGCCCGAACATGGGAGTGGGTCCAATCTTCAACGTTCTTGCTTAATGTAGCTTCTGCATAGATGTCGTTACTGGCCCCCATAACAGCAATAAAGATCTGAGCGTTGTGGATTTCACCACTATTCTGATCAATCAATTCAACTGTCTGGCCGGCATAATCAACAAACAGTTTTTCTCCTGCACGGTGTTCGTGACGCATGACCACATCAAGACGACCTGTCCAGTCCCGGTAATTGTGACAGAACCAGCTGTATTGATAGCCTTCAGGATGCTGTTCCTTATATTCCTACCACAACAGGGTGAGTGTTACATGTTTTTTGGATTGCAGTTCTTTATGAACCTTTTGAAAGTCAGGGCTAAAACGTGTTCCAGTGACTGGAAGGGCAGCGGAGGGGACCAATCTCTCTTCAAGACAGGCATCACTTAATTCTTCAGGGAGCGGCCAGCTAAGTCCTGATGCTTTTGCACGATGCAAATAAGCACTCACCGTGCTTCTACTTATCTCACAGCTGTTACTGATTTCCCGAATACTGCAACCGCAGGAATGGTTGAGACGTAAAACCTCTTGTATCTTTCGCATAGATAACCTCTTTCGTGGCACGATGAGCCTCCTTGAATTTGAGATTCAAAAAGGTTCTCTCTACCATCTTGTTCTATGCGTCGCTTTATCTACAAAACTGCTGTCCGCTTTCCCGTGGAATGGGTGTCCGGATTGGTCTGGGATACTCACATTTTCTGGCAAGTTAATAAATTTGCGGATCTTTTACTGCATACTGCTGGCAGCAAAAGTTGCTGCGGAACTCGGTTTTTCAGCCTTCATGAGGTATAGTGGAAGTCGGTGTTGACTGTGCCATGAAAAATAAAACAGGCTGAGTTTGTCTGTGGTGTTTAATTCACTAACATTCCTTGTTTTTTTGACAGTTGTGTTGTTTGTACACCACCTCCCGCTTTCCTGGAAGCATAAGAAATGGAATCTTTGGTGGTCCAGCTATCTGTTTTATGCTGTCTGGAATCCGCCCTTTGTAGTTTTGTTATGGATTTCGACGCTGGTGGACTGGTGGGCCGGAAAATGGCTTGCAGAAGCAAAAACACCGACCAGAAAAAAAGCGTTTTTAATCTTGAGTCTCAGCGTCAATCTGGGTCTGCTTGGCTTCTTTAAATACGGTACATTTCTGCTGGAAAACTTTCAACAGCTGCTCTTTTTGCTGAATATGTCGTTTCAACCTGCCAGGCCTGATATTGTTCTTCCGGTGGGTATCTCCTTTTACACCTTCCAGTCCATGTCCTATACGCTGGATATTTACCGCGGCAAAATAAAACCATGGGGTTCTTTCAGTGATTTTGCCCTGTATGTCACCTTTTTTCCACAACTGGTTGCCGGTCCTATTGTTCGAGCGATCGATTTCTTGCCTCAGCTTGCAACAGTTTGCAAAGCGACCTCTGCAATGATGGGCTGGGGTTTTTTCCTGATCACCCTTGGCCTCTTTCAAAAAGTTATACTGGCTGATGGGATATTTGCGCCGGTGGTTGATACGGTTTTTGGTGCTGTACAGAATGCCGGTTTAATTGATGGCTGGATTGGAGTTCTTGCCTTTTCAAGTCAGATTTTTTTCGATTTTTCAGGCTACTCGACCTGTGCCATTGGAATTGGTTTATGTCTGGGATTTACTCTGCCCGATAACTTCCGCTTTCCATACGGCGCAATCGGTTTTTCCGATTTCTGGCAGCGATGGCATGTGTCTCTCTCCTCCTGGCTGCGCGATTATTTGTATATTTCTCTTGGTGGAAACAGAAAAGGAAGGCTGAGAACCCAGATTAACCTGATGTTGACCATGTTGCTTGGCGGCTTATGGCATGGAGCATCCTGGCACTTTGTCATATGGGGATGCCTGCATGGGATTTTTTTAATTGTTGAAAATGGATATAAACAGCTTTTTATAGGGAAGAGTGCAATCCGAAAAGATACTTCTGCCGGAGCCAGGGGTTTTTTGTTGGCATTGCTGACTTTCGCTCTACTTAATGTGAGTTGGATGTTTTTTCGGGCCACCGACCTTAGCTCCTCTTTCATTTTACTCAAGGCAATGACATTAGGTGGATCGTCAGATCTAGGTAGTCTGTTGGCGCCATCTGAAATTACCATAGTTTTTTTATTGACTCCTGTGCTGATGACCACTCACTGGTTTATGCGTAACACGAGCCTTGAGGCGATTGCTGCCAGAATTCCATGGGGATTACGAGCGCTGATCATCTCTTTTATGATAATTTCATTGGTGCTTGCACCGGGAGAGGATCGTGCCTTTATCTACTTTCAGTTCTAACCAACGTATCCGGCAGAATTTCCCCCGACCGGTCTGGTTGCGTACCTGGTTGCTGGTCATGGCACTTGTTCTTGTTTGCCTGGGTGGCTGGGAAAGTTTCTGGCGGATGCATGGATATATCCCGACTGTTGAGGATGATTTGGGCCTGTGGGCGGCAATCAGGCGTCAGGCAAATCAACAGGAAGGAGAAAGCGTTGCATTGATAGGTTCTTCACGTATTCAACTGGGACTGAATCCGGATGTGTTTGCCCGCACCACCGGTGTGCGCCCCCTTATGCTAGCAATTGATGGAAATTCACCACTGCCGGTATTGCAAAATCTGGCGGAAGATCCAAAATTTTCAGGCCTTGTCATCTGTGGTCTGACACCGCAATGGTTGGCTGAATCAAAGACAAGCAAACGGAGAGCAGCGAAATGGATCCGCAAATATCGACGGCAGAAATGGTCGTCACGACTAGAAACACAATTATCAGCTGGTATTCAGCAGTTGTTCGTCTTCCGTTTTCCCGGGCTTTCACCCGCCAGGGTATGGCGCCGTCTGATCAACAATGAACGACTAAAAAAAGTGTATGCTCCCATGCGCATGGACCGTTACCGTTCAGCTGATTATTCCAGGACTGATCTTTCGCGTTTGAAAGAAGCCAGGGAAAAAAGATCGCGCCAGCTGGCATCCACTACAATTTCTTTGGCCCCTGAAGCCTTCAAAGAACGTGTGGAGCAGGTGCATCGATGGGTGGAAAGTATTGAACATCGTGGAGGTCAGGTCGTCTTTATCCGAATGCCCTCCACCGGTACAATTCGGGAAATTGAAGAAGCCGCCTGGCCCAGACATCGTTATTGGGATGTGTTTGCTGCCCGGATACATGGATTAACGATCCATTTTGAAGATTATGCAGTTTTGAGCAGTTTCCCCTGTCCGGATGGCTCCCACCTGGATGCTGATGGTGCCATTCTTTTCAGTGAAGCACTGGTGAAACTTTTTCAGGACAAAAAACTTTTACTGGGGTATGCACTTGACTCCAGCGACTACTACATGTAGTGTAGTGGGTTATGGAAGAAAATTTTCCCC
>DQTH01000096.1 GCA_015662865.1 Desulfocapsa sulfexigens | reverse complement strand
ATTCTTGACGCCTTACAAGTCGTTGCTAAAACTGCTGGAAATAAAATAATCGAAGCTGCTGTATTCAGGGTAGCGGACAGTATCGCGGAAGGACGGCCAATTGCTGAGCCACTGGAAGAAAGTGGTGTTTTTCCTAATATGGTTGTCCAGATGATTAATGTTGGTGAATCTGTTGGTGCACTTGATACCATGCTTGCCAAAATCGCCGATTTCTACGACGGAGAGGTTGATCAGGCAGTTGAAAATCTCACGGCAATGATAGAACCTTTTATGATGGTCTTTCTTGGCGGAATGATCGGCGGCTTAGTAATTGCGATGTATTTACCAATTTTTTCTATGGCAGATGTCATTGGAGGATAAAAAAACACATCCTACTGTTGACTTTATTCTCTCGAAGCATATCATTAAGTATAAAGTATTATTAAATTTGACTACCTTAGATAGAGGAGGATTCATTTATGACTCTTACAAAAGCTGACTTGGTACAGCAAGTATACAAATCTCATGGTTCACTGACAAAAGCCCAGGCAACAGATTCAGTGGAAGCATTTCTGAGAATTTCAAAAGCCTCACTTATCAGTGGAACAGACTTACTCTTAAGTGGCTTTGGTAAGTTTAATGTGAAAGACAAAAAATCAAGAAGAGGACGCAATCCGCAAACCGGTGATGAACTCACACTGGATGCCAGGCGGGTAGTAACTTTTAAGCCATCAGGGATCCTTCGCGAAAAAATTAACGCGGCCTGATCACTGCTGACTATTTGTCTAACATAGTTTTTTTCTTAAAACCTGTATTGATCCCTTATTTGGGGTAATCAATACAGGTTTTTTTATCTACATTTTTTCAGAAAAAAACAATTAATGACCAAACACTTAAGTCATTCTGTTTCTCTCACATTACTATGCTACCCCAGCCTTCGTTTGAAATTATCGGAATCGATAATATTGACATCTCAGATAGATGGAATATCCACCCATTTCTTTCATCACAATCATCACCAAAGACTAGAACGTCTATAAAAACCTTTGGTCTACTACACCCGCCGATAGTTCATAAGCTTTCTGCAAATCAGTATCAGCTTATCTGTGGGCATATTCGTTTAGCAATATTTCGTGAGATCTTTGTTAATGAAAAAGATATTACTGTCCTGGTTCTTGATGAAAAAACCATCTCGAAAACAATCCTCTCTTATATTTTGGAGGATCAATTACTCTCTGGCACTATTTCCCCCATGGAAAAGGCCTGTTTCTTCCATATTGCTTTAAATTACACGAATACAGATGAAGCAGCTGTATTGTTTTCACCAATCCTTAGTCAAAAACTGCAACCTCACTCAATAAACAAGATGCTGCTTCTTCTGGACTTGGAACCAGAGCTTAAAATTGACCTCCACAATGGAATAATCGGAGAAAAGATTGCACTGGAGTTGCTGCAACTTAGCCCAGAAGACAGGCTAACATTACATGGTATTATTCAGAAATTAGAGCTAGGTGGGGGAAAACAAAAAAGGCTTTTGACACTCAGTAAAGATCTGGCATTAGGTCAGGGAAAAACGATAAAAGAACTGCTGGGTGAATTTGATTTCCAGGACATTCTCAATCATCCTGAAATGAATCATCCACAAAAAACATCGAATTTATTAACGATGTTACAAAAAAAACTATTCCCGCAGAGTAATGCTGCAGAAGAACAATTTCTGAAAAACGTCAGTCGGATGGGACTGCCGGCATCCTGTTCAATCAGCCACAGCCAGTCGTTTGAGAAAAATGAAGTTTCTGTGATTCTTAATTTCCATAACCTGGCAGAAGTTGAGCAACGATTGTCTTCTATCAAACAATTAATAGAAAGATAAAGCATCTACTCATTTTCAACTAAAATTATTCAGAACTACAGATCAATTCAGTCAAATCCCCTTGAATCAAAATGTCATCGCCATACCGCCTATAACTGACATTGAGAAGTTTGGGAGCACTTTTACGATTATTTACGGGTAAATTACTCAGCAAAGGTGTTCCTTCCGAGCCACCAAACAACGGTGCCATAAAAAGCATCACCCTGTCCACCAAGTCTTTTTTTAAAAAGCTCGAATGAACAGCTGCCCCACCTTCAACCAGAAGAGAACAGATTCCCATTTTTCCTAGATTATCCAGCACATCATTAAGATCCAACCTGCCTTCTTTGTCTGTACCTATGGTTTGGACAAGTACACCGTCAATTTCTAAAAGCTGTTTTATATTGTCTTTAGCTGCAAAGTGCGAGCAAAAGACTATTGTTGGAGCAGACGATTTAAGGTGAAATATTTTTGACTCTGGAGAGATTTGTAATGAGCTGTCAAGGATTACCCGGAGTGGATCCCTTCCATTTTTTACAAGGCGTGTAGTAAGAGATGGATTATCAGCGATAACTGTCTTCCGGCCAACCAGAATAGCATCAAAACTATTACGTAATCCGTGAAGCTTTTTTAAACTTTGCTCTCCAGTGATTTTTCCGGCTTCTCCCGACTGGTAGTTTAATTTTCCATCAAGACTCATACCAGCCTTCATCACAACAAAAGGCCTACCCGTGGTAATATGTTTTATAAAAGGAAGATTAAGCTCCTGGCAATCTCGTTCAAGCACCCCGCTCAAAACTTCTATACCTTTTTTTCTTAAAAAGGAGTTTCCACTGCCATCAACCAATGGGTTAGGATCCTCCATTCCAACAACCACACGTCTAATACCTGCTTTGTACAAAGCATGGCTGCAGGGAGGTGTCCGACCTGTATGATTACAGGGTTCAAGAGTTACGTAGATAGTAGCACCCCGAGCCTTATCACCGGCTTTCTGTAATGCATGGATTTCAGCATGAGGAGTCCCTGCTTTTTTATGGTATCCACGACTGATTACGATGTCGTCCTGTACTATGACAGCTCCGACACAGGGATTAGGTGAAGTTCGGCCAATACCTTTTTTAGCTTCCCTTAAGGCAAGGCGCATAAATTTGATATCAATCTCAATGCTCATATTTTCAGGAGTTTTCATCAGGCTCAATATCCCCTCTGGAATCAAGCAAGCCTTTTAATTCATCCATGAATTCATTTACATCTTTAAATTGTCTATATACAGAAGCAAAACGCACATAAGCCACTTCGTCAAGTTTGGGTAATTCTTCCATCACCCATTCACCAATAACTTCGCAAGGAACTTCTTTTGAAGGATAATCTTGTAATCTGCTTTCGATTTCATCAACAAAAGCATCAATATCATCACAGCTGACAGGACGTTTTTCACATGCTTTTTCAAGTCCGACAACCATTTTCTGTCGATTCCACACTTCTCTGCGACCATCTTTTTTAACAAGCATTGGGAGCATAACTTCAAGACGTTCGTAGGTTGTGAAACGCTGTTCACATGAAAGACAAGAGCGTCTTCGTCTGGTAATGGTACTTTCTTTATTAAGCCTTGAATCAATAACTTTATTGTCAAGATGACCACAATATGGACATTTCATTGAAACTCCTGCTTTAAATAATTGCTGACAATGGAAATGTGTCACATAAATTGCGTATTTCCTGACGTACTGCAGTAAGTGTCTCACCATTACGTTTTGTGATAACACGTTCAATCCATTCTGCTATGAGCCCCATCTCAGGAATTTTCAGACCTCGGGTAGTCACAGCAGGAGTACCAACACGAATTCCAGAAGTAACAAACCGTGATTGTTTATCAAACGGAATGGCATTTTTATTGGTTGTCAGTCCCGCCTGTTCCAGAAGTTCTTCTGCTTCTTTTCCGGTAATATCTTTACTGGTTAGATCAATGAGTATAAGGTGGTTGTCTGTTCCTCCTGATACAAGCCTGAACCCTTTATCGACCAGGAGTTGCCCTAAAGAAGCTGCATTGTTGACCACTTGCTTCTGGTAATCTTTATAAGAATCACTCATTGCTTCTTTAAAACTGACAGCCTTGGCAGAAATTACATGCACAAGCGGGCCGCCCTGAATACCAGGGAAAATATTTGAGTTAAGACTTTTACCCCATTTTTCTTTTGCTAAAATTAAGCCCCCTCTTGGACCACGCATGGTCTTATGAGTGGTGGTTGTTACAAAATCAGCATAGGGAACAGGTGATGGATGCACACCAGCAGCAACCAGGCCTGCAATATGGGCCATATCCACCATAAACAAGGCACCTATCTGATCTGCAATCTTTCTAAATCCCTCAAAATCAATAAAACGTGAATAAGCACTTGCTCCAGCAACGATCATCTTAGGTCGATTTTCAAAGGCAATGCGTTCCACCTCTTCCATATTGATCTGTTCTGTAGATCTATCAACACCATAAGAAATAAAATTAAAAAGCTGACCTGAAAAGTTCACCTGACTGCCATGGGTCAGGTGCCCTCCGTGAGAAAGGTCCATTCCAAGCACTTTATCTCCAGGTTTCAAAGTGGCAAAATAAACTGCCATATTCGCCTGGGAACCTGAATGTGGCTGAACATTTGCATATTCCGCACCGAATATCTCTTTTGCCCGGTCTATAGCTAGAGTCTCAACCTCATCAGCATATTCACATCCGCCGTAGTATCTTTTTCCGGGATATCCTTCGGCATACTTGTTGGTAAATATCGATCCCTTGGCCTCAAGAACAGCACCCGAAACTATATTTTCTGAGGCAATTAATTCAAGTTGACTGTTCTGGCGATCATATTCATTCTTAATACAATTATAAATATCAGGATCTGTGTTCTGTAAAGATGACATAAATAGATTCTCAATAAAATTATAAAATAGAGCCTGGAAGGCCCAATGACTGATAGAACATACGAAAAACCGGCAAAGCCATAATGGCATGCCGGTTTTCAACAATAACATGTTATAAATTAGTGCATTTCAACTAAATAATTGAATTCGACACAGATGTCTTCCACCTTCAAAGGGGGTACTGAGCCAAGTACTGACAATTTCTTCTGCAACTCCAGGACCCGTTACTCTCTCCCCCATACAGAGAATATTTGCGTCATTGTGTTCACGACTCATGCGGGCAGTATATTGTTCACTGCAAAGTGCAGCACGAATACCTGGAAGTTTGTTTGCTGCCATGGACATACCTATTCCAGTGCCACAAATCAAAATCCCTTTATCCACTTCCCCTTTGGCCACCATTTCACAAACAAGATCAGCAAAGACGGGATAGTCTACAGATTCATTATTGAAGCAACCAACATCCTGAATATCATGTTCAAGTGTACTTAAATAAGCCAGAATTACTTCTTTAAGAGCAAAGCCACCGTGATCTGAACCTATCGCTATCTTCACAATATCTCCTCAGAATAATCAACTGTCAAAACGTTTCATTACCAATACACCGTTGGTTCCGCCAAAGCCAAAAGAATTAGAAATAGCAGCTTTAATTTCCATCTTTCTGGCTTTATGAGGAACATAGTCTAAGTCACACTCAAGACTGGGGGTATCAAGATTTATAGTTGGTGGCGCAATCTGATCTTTAATACTCAAGGCGGTAAAAGCAGCTTCAAGACCACCGGCGGCTCCAAGTGCATGACCGGTCATGGACTTGGTGGAGCTGATGGCAAGTTTTGCGGCATGATCTCCAAAAACCGTTTTTATGGCAGTTGTTTCACACCTGTCATTTAAGGGGGTTGAGGTACCGTGGGCATTAATATAATCAATGTCTGACGGCTTGAGTCCTGCATCTTTCAGGGCCACCTGCATACAGCGAGCTGCACCATTTCCATCTTCTGGAGGCGCTGCAATATGGTAAGCATCACTTGAAGCACCAGCACCAACGATTTCAGCATAAATGTTGGCACCTCTTGCCAGCGCATGTTCAAGCTCTTCAACAACCAACATTCCAGAACCTTCCGCTATAATGAACCCGTCTCTATCCTGTTCAAATGGGCGAGAGGCTTTTTCTGGAGCATCATTTCTGGTAGATAAAGCTTTCATGGAACTAAAGCCACCTATTCCTAAAGGACAGATGACTGATTCAGTTCCTCCGGTTATAACAACGTCACTGGTGCCATAAATAATAGACTTGAAGGCATCACCAACAGCGTGGGTTCCGGCAGCACATGCGGTTGAAAGAGAAAGATTAGGACCTTTGGCACCAATTTGCATGGAAATGTGGCCTGATGGCATATTAGGAATTGCCATGGGAATAAAAAATGGTGAAATCCGCTTGGGACCCCGATTAAGAAAAGTATCGTAATTCTTTTCAATAATCGGCAAGCCACCAATGCCACAGCCTGTTATTACTCCGACCCTATCACAGTTCTTATCTGAGATAGTAAAACCACTGTCTTCAAGGGCAAAACGGGCAGCAACTATGCCAAACTGAACGAATAAATCAAGATGCTTTGCACTCTTTTTGTCAAAATAATCCAAAGCGGCATAATCTGTTACTTCAGCAGCTATTTGAGAAGCAAAACCAGACGCATCAAAGCGGGTAACTGGGCCAACACCGCTCTTGCCATTAATAATATTTGTCCAGGTTTTATCCTTTCCAGTTCCTAAAGGAGTTACCAAACCTATACCGGTAACTACGACCCTACGCTTAAGCATCAAAACCCTCTTCAGTTACCGAAGCCACAAGACAACAATTATTTAATGTTATTAACAAAATCGATTGCATTTTGTACTGTGGCAATTTTTTCTGCTTCTTCATCAGGAATTTCCACATCAAACTCCTCTTCCATGGCCATTATAAGTTCAACCAGGTCAAGGGAATCAGCACCAAGATCATCCACAAATGACGCACCTGGAACTACTTTTTCTTTATCAACACTCAACTGCTCAACAATAATATCAACCATCTGTTGTTCAATTGCCATTTTAAACTCCTGTATGTTTAATCTATTCTTTTTATTGAACCCCGATCTTACCGGGAATTCTATTACGGACAGCAAACTATTTGTAACAAAAACATGACAACCTGTAAATCACATATACATTCCACCATTCACATGAATCGTCTGGCCTGTAATGTAAGCACTGTCGTCACCAACCAGATACGCAACGGCTCCTGCCACATCGTCAGGACTACCAAGACTTGCCAGTGGTATTTCTGCTTTAATCTTTTCCTGGATTTCTTCAGGAAGATCACGAGTCATATCTGTGAGAATATACCCTGGCGCCACTGCATTCACTGTAATATTACGACTGGCAAATTCCCTTGCCATTGATTTTGTCAAACCCTGCATACCTGCTTTGGCAGAAGCATAATTCACCTGGCCTGCATTTCCTGCAAATCCAATAACAGAAGAGATATTCACAATACGTCCCCATCTCTTTTTCATCATGGATCGAGCCGCCGCTTTTGCACAGATGAATGATCCTTTCAGATTCGTATCAAGGACTGCATCCCAATCATCCTCTTTCATCCTTGCCATCAGCCCATCTCTTGTGATTCCTGCATTATTAACCAGGATATCCAGAGAACCAGCCTCTTTAATCAAACCTTTGATCGCATTCTGCGCCTGAACTGCATCAGCAACATTGAAAGCAAGGAGGTCAGCAGAACCGCCTGCATCAGTTATTATTTTTTGCGTTTCCTGTGCAGCTTTCGGATTACTGACATAGTTGATAAAAACATGCACTCCCATTGTTGCAAGGCGAATACAGACAGCGCGTCCAATCCCCCTGCTACCTCCGGTCACAAGCGCATTTTTTCCTGTAAGACTCATGATTTCTGGTACCCTTCAATTTTGCTGATAAGCTTAGGCAGGATTTCGAAAAGATCTCCGACAATACCAAAATCTGCCACATCAAAAATTGGTGCATTCTCATCGCGGTTTATGGCCACAATGGTCTCAGATGACTGCATACCGGCGACATGCTGAATAGCACCGGATATGCCGCAGGCAATATAGAGCTTAGGTGCCACGGTTTTTCCGGTTTGCCCAACCTGATGAGGATATCCTATCCACCCGGCATCAACAACCGCACGACTTGCAGACACGGATCCGTTCAGACTGGATGCCAGCTGACGGATAAGCTCAAAACCTTTTTCGCTGTCAAGGCCACGTCCCCCGCCAACAAGAATATCAGATTCCTGAATATTTACATCATCGTTCTCTGCCTGGACAGACTCCAAAACCCGGACTTTTGAATCGAGCTGTGCTGGCTCTAGAGCTACATCAACAATCTCACCTGTTCGACCTGCATCATATTCCAATTCTTTCATAACATTCGGCCGAACAGTCGACATCTGGGGCCGGGAACTCGGGCAGACAATCGTAGCCATAATATTTCCGCCAAATGCCGGTCTGGTCTGAAGTAACGCACCATCATCAGCACGAATATCGAGTTGTGTACAGTCCGCGGTCAAGCCTGCGCCCAATGTATTTGCAACACCCGGAATCAAAGATCGACCAATTGCTGTTGCTCCGGCAAGAACAACCTCAGGCTGGTGCTGTTTTATCAAATCTGTCAGAACGGCACCATAAGTCTCATCAGTAAAATAGGCAAGGCCAGGATCATCGGCCCTATAAACGATATCTGCCCCATGTGCAATCAGGTTGTCAGCGGTATCACCAGTATCTGCTCCAATTAAAACTGCCGCAAGTTTCACTCCCCGGGCATCAGCAAGTTTACGTCCAATCCCCAGAAGCTCCAGGGATACAGACGAAAGAGACCCTGAACGATATTCACAATATACCCATATCCCGTTCCAGTTATCGAGATCTACCTGAACATTTTTTTCAACGCCCTCAAGTCTTAAGGCTTCAACTTCACAATTATCGACACAGGCTCCACAAAGTGTGCAGGCTTCACTGACAACAGCAATTCCATCGACTACCTCTATTGCACCAAAGGCGCAACTGTCTTCACAAATTCCGCATCCAACACACAGTTCTTTATCTACAATCAGCATTGTTGTTTAATTCTCCTGGCTGTCTTTTAGAGATAGGCAGCAAGTTTTTCAACTAACTGTTCAACCTGTTCATCAATAGAACCGCTCAGGATGGCTCTTTCTCCGCGCGGTGGAGGTGGAAATACATCGACAACCTGTGTTGGCGAACCAGCCAGACCGATCTTCGCAGAATCAGCACCAACATCTTCTGCGGACAGCACCTGAATCTCTGCTTTTTTGGCCCTCATTTTTCCTTTAAGCGAAGGAACACGTGGCTCATTCAAATCTTTGACCACTGTCAGTAACATTGGATAATCTACGGCGACGACATCGTAGCCATCGTCCATCATTCTTTCCATTACCAGTTCTGACTCACTGGCATCCCGAATTTTCTGTACACAGGTAACAAAAGGAATTTTCAATTGAATGGCAAGTCCAGGGCCAACTTGGGCAGTATCACCATCAATGGCCTGCTTGCCACAGAGGATGAGATCAAAAGCCCCGATCTTGTTAACCGCTTTGGCAAGGGTATAGGATGTTGCCCATGTATCAGCACCGGCAAAGGCACGATCAGACACCAGGACTGCATGATCAGCGCCACAGGAAATAGCCTGTTTGAGGACATCTACAGCCTGAGGCGGTCCCATACTCAGGACAGTTACTTCTCCACCAAGCTTTTCTTTCAGGCGGACGGCTTCCTCAACAGCGTGCTGATCGTAGGGGTTCATAATAGATTGCACCCCTTCTCTGGCCAAAGTATTGGTCTCAGGGTCCAGACGCACATCCTTGGCATCAGGAACCTGTTTTACACAGACAATAATCTTCATATCTTTTACAATGTTCTCTATTTTCGAGAATATTCTTTGTTTAACTCCTGTCCGACTACATTGCGCTGTACCTGATTGGTTCCTTCATATATCTGAAGAATTTTGGCATCACGCATCATTTTTTCAACAGGATATTCACGCATATATCCGTATCCACCCATGACCTGTACGGCATCAGTACTTACCTTCATGGCCATATCTGTAGCCATTACTTTACACATGGATGATACTTTAGACATATCCTTGGGATGAGCATCAATATGCTTTGCTGCAGAATAAACAAGAGCCCGTGAAGCCTCAAGCTGGATCGCCATGTCTGCAAGCATGTGTTGAACTGCCTGAAACGATATAATGGGTTTACCAAACTGAATACGCTGCTTGGCATAAGTGGCTGCCTCATCAATACATGCCTGACCGATACCAAGACCAAGGGCAGCAATACCGGGACGAGATGAATCAAGGGTCTTCATCACGGTTATGAAACCAGTTCCTTTGCGGCCTATCAACCTGTCTTTGGGAATTCTGCAGTCCTTGAATATCAGTTCAGTGGTTGATGAAGCACGAATACCCATTTTCTTTTCTTTAGGTCCACAGGTAAAACCGGGATCGCCCTCTTCCACAACAAACATGGAAGCGCCCCTAGCCCCTTTTTTCCGGTCAGTTATAGCCACCACTGTATAAATCTGAGCTTCACCACCGTTTGTAATCCATTGTTTAGTTCCGTTTATAACCCATTCATCACCATCAAGCACTGCTGTGGTCTGAATTCCTGAAGCATCAGATCCGGCATTTGCCTCAGTGAGACCGAATGCCGCAAATTTTTTACCTGCAGCAACTGGAGGTAGATATTTCTGCTTCATCTCTTCAGAGCCGGAAATCATAATTGGATAAATACCAAGAGCACTGGCAGCAAATGCTGTCGCAACGCCAATACAACCACGCCCGAGTTGTTCAAGCGCAAGGACGATATCAAGACACCCTCCACCAAATCCGCCGTATTCCTCAGGTATTGGAACACCAAAGAGATCCGCCTGTCCCATGCTGTTTAAAATTTCACGCGGGAACTCATCTTTTTCATCCAGTTCTGCACGGTTGGGAATTATTTGCTCATCAGTGATCTGGCGGGCAATCTCCACTATCATGTCTTGTTCTTCTGTAAGAAAATAGTCCATCGTCTCTCCTGCTTACCACCTGAGCAAAGATGCTCCCCATGTAAAGCCACCACCAAAGGAACAAATTAAAAGTAAGTTATCACGCTTCAGCCTTCCTTCACGGTTTGCCTCATCGAGTGCAATTGGAATGGAAGCAGCAGATGTATTACCATATTTCTGCACGTTTATGAATACTTTTTCTTGATCAATACCAAGTCGTGATACCAGTTTATTAAGGATACGGATGTTTGCCTGATGAGGAATCATCAGGTCTATGGCTGAAAGCTCTATATTTTGTCGGTCGAGCAGTTCCCGGATAGCACCTTCCATGGCTTTAACTGCGTATTTAAAAACCTCTCTACCTTCCATGAGAATATGGGCACCGGGATTATCGGGTTGTTCCAGGTCTGGATTATAAGATGGGGCATTATGCATGTAAAGAAGCTTCCACAAACTGCCATCGGAAAAAAGATTGGAAGCAACAACCCCGCAGTTGTCATCACGATATTCCATGACAACAGCGCCAGCTCCATCTCCGAAAAGAATACAGGTATTACGATCTTTCCAGTCTGTACGACTTGACAGGGTTTCAGCCCCTATGAGCAAAATTTTCTTATCCCGCTCAGCACACAGATATTTTTCGCCACTATCCAGTGCGAACAGAAAACCGGAACATGCCGCATTTATATCATAGGCAAACGCGTTTGCTGCACCCAACTCATTTTGCACAAAACAGGCACAGGACGGCATGATCATGTGTGAACTCATGGTTGCAACAATAATCAGGTCAATTTCATCAGCACTTACTTGAGACGCCACCAGGGCACGCCTTGCTGCAGTTTCTGCCAGTTTATAGGTTTCTTCACCTTTACCACTGATCCTGCGCGTGGAAATACCTGTTCTACTCCTGATCCATTCGTCGCTGGTATCTATAATTTTTTCCAGATCATGATTTGTAAGCACCTTACCAGGAAGACAGGAACCTGTACCAAGAACCACTGCTCCCATTATTCTGCCTCTTTTAAAGGATCAAGGTTTTCAGCAAGGCTTTCTGCAATTTTGTCATTCACCTTATTTTCCACAATTTTACTTGCTTCAATGATTGCATTCTTAATGGCAAAAGCATTGGATTTACCGTGACAGATAATCCCGGTTCCATTAATTCCCAGAAGTGGCGCTCCACCATATTCTGCATAATCAACCCGCTTTTTAAATTCGCGAAACACGGGTCTTGCCAGCCAGTAACCAATCTTGGCTTTAAAAGATCCCAAAATCCCTTTTCGAATCATCTCTGTTGCCGCCTCAACAAGGCCTTCGCTCACTTTGAGACAGACGTTCCCAACAAAACCATCACAGACTATCACATCCACATTGCCCTGAAAAATATCTCTACCTTCAACATTACCAATAAAATTTAAAGAGCTGGCCGACAGCAGCTTGTGAGTTGTCTTTACAAGCTGGTTTCCTTTTCCAGTCTCTTCACCAATACTTAAAATGCCAACTCTTGGGGAATCGATATCAAAAATACGGGAAAAGGCTGATGCCATGAGAGCAAACTGAAAAAGATGACCGGGACGGCAATCCACATTCGCGCCGACATCCATCATCACGACAGGTTTTTTTAAGGTGGGAAATGCGTTGGCAATACCTGGGCGGGAAACATTCTTTAATCGACCGAGCTTCCGGACTGCTGCAGCCATGGTTGCCCCGGAATTTCCGGCACTGACAGCTGCGGCTGCATCACCTTTTTTAACAAGGTCAAAGGCAAGCATAACCGAAGAGTTTTTTTTCTTCCTGATTGCATCAACGGGGGATTCCCCCATTTCAACAATTTCGGAAGTGTGAACAATCTGAAGTCTGGAGGCAATAGAATCTGAAGGGGCAACCTGATCCAGACAGGAACGGATAGCAGACTCATCCCCAACCAGGGTCAGTTGCAGGTCTGTTTCTTCTAGAGCCTGTATTGCCCCGGCTATCTGCTCATCAGGTCCATGGTCACCCCCCATGGCATCCAAGGCAATACGCACGTATACGCCCTACTCTATTTCTGCATCCAGACTATAGACAGAACGACCTTTATACATGCCGCAACTTGGACAGATGCGATGAGGCTGTTTTGGCTCGCCGCATTCTGCGCAGGTTGAAATACCTGGTGCACTTAAGGCATCGTGAGACCTTCTTTTACGGGTACGGGAACGGGAATGTCTTCTTTTTGGCAAAGCCATAATATATCCTCCTGTGGACACACTGCCAACAGGCAGTGTGAATACTCTATTATTTTTGTAATTGTTTTAATACTGCAAAAGGAGAATTTTCATTTGTCTCCCTGCACTTACATTGTTTTTCATTCAAATTTATGCCGCAGCGGTCGCACAGCCCCTTGCACTCATCATCACAAAATCGGTGGCCGGGTAAAGCCAGCAAAAGCTGCTCTGAAATAATCTCACTGATTTCAACTGCAGGGTCAGTAAGATACAAGACTTCACAGTCGTCATCTGAGCAGTTATGCTCCGACGCCAGCTGCGGTTCTGCTTCAAGTCGTATCTGATAGTAAAAATCCTGATCCACATCAAATTGGACAGGAATTCCGCAACGATCACAGCTTGTGGCTACGTTAGCTGTTAATTCACCAGTAATACTAAATAAATCAACAGCCTGTTGACTGACCAGAAGTTTTGCCTGCACCTCTGCAAGCAATTCAGCTCCGATATCTGTGAAACGGAATGATTCTTTAATATCAAATGTACGATTCTTAGCTGTAATATCAGTAAATAGAATTTTCATAATCACTCAGCAACTGATAATATCAGATAAGCAAACGAAACTGACAAAATACCCAATTTTTCACAGAATGGCCAGAAAAAAATTTCACGTACTCTAATACTTGTGAAAACAATAAAATATTTGGGTGAAACCTTAGAGTATACGGGCAAGTCGCTCAGATGTCTTTTCCAGGCGCAGGCTGACAATAGAAAACAAATATTGGAGAAAACAGGAGCTACTCTCGGGAAATTGTTTCTGGAAATGTGAGAACTCCTTCCTTTTGATGAAAGTCAGTTTGCTGTCAACAATCGCTGTGACCCGAGTAGTGCGGACATGACTTTGTAAAAGAGCAGCCTCGCCAACAACTGTGCAGGGATCGAGCAATGCAATCACCTGCATATTTTTAAGAAATCCTGTGTACTTATGGACCGCGAGATGCCCTTCTTTTAAAAAGTAAAGCTTATCAGCCGGCTCATTGCAATCGAATAAAACCTCATCCTCTGCAAGGCTTGCCTCCTTAAACAATGAAATAAATTGACGCCTGGCTTCGTCGTCAGAAAAATCAATGGTGGAGAAGAACTCATCCACTATCATGACCCTTCCGAGTCAAATGAGGTATTTTTTTCTTCCAAAACCTTTACCAAACCCTCAAATTTTTGCTTCCTGAGGATTGACTTGAACTGCTCCCTGTAGTTACGAAGAAGACTTACCCCCTCAATATTGATATCATATACCTGCCAGCTGGCATCTTTCTCAATCATTATATAGTTAACAGGAATCAGCATTTGTTGATCCTGTACAACAGTGGATACTGCAGCTCTTTTTCCTTTAATCCGTTCATCTTTATAGACAATCTCCTGCCCGGAATACCCTTCAAGTTTACCTATATAAACATTTTCAAGAAGTTTGGTGAACAATCCGACAAAATGTTCACGTTGCTGAGAATCAATTTTTTTCCAGGTCTTGCCAAGTACTCGTTTAGACATCTCCTGAAAATCAAATCCCTGTTCGGCAATATCCATTATTTTAGAGCGCCTCACAAGTTTCTGCTCGTTACCAGCAAGACTTGGGTTGCTGAGAATGGCCATAATATCGGTCAATGTGGGTTTCAAGGCCTCAGTTGGTCCTGAAGATGCCATAACCGCAGGCGCCCAACCCACTAACATAAAAAAGAACATTATTGCAAACAACCGTTTCATACTCATTTAGGTTTCCTCTATACTCAAGTACTCAAATTTCTATTCAGATACCGAAAACTGAAGCCTCAATCAACTTTGGAAGTTTCATGCGGTCTATAATTCATTATCACTTCGCTGTTTCAAGGCACTGTCTCCAACCTTGTTTCTTCGATAGTCCAGATATACTTGACGCATTGAAACATAAGGATCTAAAGCATATTTTTTTAGATCTTCATACACATCTGGATTGAGAGAAAGCAGATTAACCCTGCCTGCACCGTAATATCCTGCACTCACCCTGAAATCATTAACAAAATAAACCATGGGATGTGTGGCAACATCACCAGCAAAACCGAAAGTATCACGAACACTGGATGGCCCTATGATCGGCCAACAGAAGTAAATTCCCTCACCAAGGCCCCAATATCCAAGAGTCTGTCCAAAATCTTCAAGTTTAGGTTCAAGGCCGAATTCTATCAATGCAGGATCGCCAAAACCATACACGCCAAGGGTTGAATTAATCAGAAAGCGTGACAGAACAACTCCTGCATCACTTATTTTTCCTTGCAGTACGTTATTAAGCAACCGCACAGGGGCCGCAATATTATTAAAGAAATTCCCAATGGAATAACGGATATCAACAGGCAAAACAGCCGTATAGACATTGTTCATTGGGCTTAACACCCAATAATAGACCTTGTCATTAAATTCAAAAAAGATCCGGTTCATTGGTTCGAGCGGATCATAATAATCTGTTGCAGATGGAAATTCTGCGTCATAAAAATCGTCACTTAGAAGGATATCCATCTCATCATTTCGGCTTTCCTGTTGTCCAACACCTGCACCCTGATTCTGAACAAGGGAATCATTCTTTTTCTGTGCACAGCCCACACTCAGGAACAAAAGAAAAGTCATCAAAAAAAACTTAACATATTTACTTTTGTTAGATACTTTCATAAAAGTCGAAGACCTCAAGTTTAATTGACACTAATCAGTTGCCTGCTTAATCCATAAAATAAATTCCAAACTGACAGCAATGGATGGTACTTCGGAGTTCTGTTTACTTTACACCACCAAAAGCAAACTTGCTTATAAGAGATTCTATATCAAGAGATGACTCTGTGTCAGTGATAACATCACCTTCCTTAAAATATTCATCGTCACCACCAAGGCTGAGGGCAATGAATTTATCACCAATCAACCCCTGTGATTTCACTGATGCCATAGAGTCGATTGCCACCTGAACATCCTTGTCGATCTCCAGAGCCACATTTGCAAGGCCGTCTTCATCTAGCCAGATTTTTGAAGCCGTACCAACTATCACTCCTGCAACCTGGACAGAAGCACCTTTTTTTACTCCGGCGATGTTATCAAACTGCGCAATGACCGTATAATTTTTACTGCTGCTGAAAAGAGAGACTTCTCCAAGCTGCAGTGCCAGATAGCCAAAAGCAGCAAACCCTGCAATCATGAAGATGCCCACTAAAAATTCCATGCTGTTTTTCATTGTTCCACCAAATGACTCTGATAAATTGTACCCATCGTGGTCTTCACAAATGCTTTAATATGAGGTTTCTGGGACCATTGTATTGCCTCAGGTGAAGGAAAAACATCCACGTCCCCGTTATTGAGAACAATCACCTGATCGGCGAGATTAAAAATTTTAGGAATATCATGACTTACAATAATTGATGTATAGCCAACCTGGGCCTGCGTTCGGGCAAAAAGCTGATAAATCTCCTGCGTCATCACAGGATCGAGCCCTGTGGTTGGTTCATCAAAAAGCATGATTTCCGGTTTCAACTGTAAGGCTCTAGCAAGTCCTGCTCTTTTTTTCATACCCCCGCTGAGCTGGGCCGGAAATTTGTTTTCATGTCCATACAATTCGAGTTGTTCAAGACTGGACATCACTTGATCTTTTATTTCCATCTCAGATTTTTTTGTTCTCTCCCGCAATGGAAGAGCAACATTATCAAAAACAGTCATTGAATCAAACAATGCCGCCCCCTGAAAAAGAACGCCAAATCGGGTTCGTAATTCCTTCAGCCTATTGCCACGGGCATTGGTGACATCATCACCGGCCACAAATATCTGCCCGCCATCTGCTTTCATAAGGCCAAGGACAAGCTTGAGAGTGACACTCTTTCCCTGTCCACTACCACCTGCTATAACCGTGGTTTTTCCTGCCGGGATGGTAAAACTTACCTTATTCAAAATCACCTGTCTGCCACCATCTTCCCGGACAAATGCCTTTTCAATATCTTTAAATTCTATGGCATTTACACTCATATTAAAATCGCAGTAAGAAGATAATCAAGAATAAGAACAGATATTGATGACATGACAACAGCCTGAGTTGTGACCTTGGATACACTACGTGCACCAAACCCAACACCTCTTATCTGATGAACAAAATATCCGCGGCCTGAACAGATCCAGACAATCAACATACCAAAAACAAATGACTTAACGGTACCAAGCCAGATATCGTGATTCGTTACACTGGTGCGCATTCCATCAAAATAGCTTCCGGGATTCACCCCCATTAACTGAACACCTGCGATATATCCTCCGGCAATACCAACCACATCAAACAGTGCTGTGAGTAAAGGAACAGAGATAAGTGCGGCAAGAAGTTTTGGAGAAATAAGATAACGGAAAGGATCAACTGCCATACAATCGAGCGCATCAATCTGGTCTGATATCCGCATGATTCCCAGTTCAGCACACATTGCAGAGCCTGCCCGGCCTGTCACCATAAGGGCAGTCAGCACCGGGCCCAGTTCCATGATAAGTGTGAGGGATACAGCGGAACCAAGCATACCTTCTGCCCCGAATTTATGTAGAGAATAATAGCCCTGCAGGCCCAGGACCATTCCGGTGGAAGCAGCTGTAAAAAAAATAACAACCAATGATCCAACCCCGATAAAATTCAACTGACGCATGAACTCAGCAAAACGAAACGGCCGACGAAAGCAGCCCTGTATCGTTTGCAGGAGGTAGAATCCCATACGCCCAAGGTCAGTGACCGCAGAGATCCCTGTACTGCCAAGCCGGGCTATGGAATTTTGCTGCATGAGATTGTATGTGGAAAAAAGTTCATTTTTATAAAAATTGCTTTCTTTTGTTAAGTATTTAACAGAATCGTATCACGATTTTATAGTAAAATCAGAAACAGTGAATGTCAATGACTGAGAACAAGCCTACCTCAACAAAACCATGGATTTCCCACAAAAAAGAAGTACCTTCGCACCCTTGAGTGGGAACATTAATAAAGAAAAAAATTAGTTTTTTCTTGGGTCAAAAGTCTCACGAAGTGCCTCACCTATAAAAATGAGAAGCACCAGAGTTCCAACCAGGACGAGAAAAGTGGAAAGCGACAGCCACCAGGCGTCGATATTTGCCTTTCCCTGGGCAAGCAGTTCACCAAGACTTGGTGTTGACGGCGGTACTCCAAGGCCAAGAAAATCAAGACTTGTGAGAGCCAAAATTGAGGCAGACATCCTGAAAGGGAGAAAAGTGATCACAGGTGTCATGCCATTGGGGAGAAGGTGACGATACATAATCGTTATATTTGAAACACCAAGGGCCCGTGCGGCTTTTACATATTCCATGTTTCTTCCTTTCAAAAATTCTGCACGGACATAATCAGAAAGCCCCATCCAGCTGAACAGGGACAAAAGAATAAGGAGTAACAGGACACTCGGCTTAAAAATTGAAGCGAAAATAATCAGCAGATACAGTTCCGGCATTGCACCCCATATCTCAATAAAACGCTGAAAAAACAAATCAGTCCTGCCGCCAAAATATCCTTGAGTAGCGCCTGCAATTATTCCGACAAGAGTACCAATTGCAGTGAGAGCAAAACCAAAAAGAACACTCAGTCGAAATCCATATAACAGACGGGCAAAAACATCCCGCCCTCTGTCGTCAGTACCAAAAATATTTTCCCTGGTGGGCGGCGATGGAACCGGGCCATCAATATTAAAATTAATTGACTGGTAACTATGCCGGTTCAATGGAAAAAAGATTTTATTCCCATTGCTGGTGAGTATCTCCTGTATATACGGATCCAGATAATCTGTTTCAGTCTCGAAATCTCCACCAAAAGTAGTTTCAGGATAGTCCACAACTAACGGAAAGTATGCTTGTCCGTCATAAATTACCAGCAGAGGAACATCATTGGAAATTCCTTCAGCAAAGAGGCTGACCACAAAAAAGAAAGCAAAAATAATCAGGCTGTAGAACCCTCTGCGGTTACGGCGAAACCTTCGCCAGCGCCGACGCGAAAGTCCCATGGACTTTTCCTGTTCCTTATTCAGCGCTGTCAAAACTGATCCTCGGGTCAACCACAACATAACTTAAGTCGGACAATAATCTGGAAAAAAGGCCTATGATGGTGAAAAAGTACAGGGTACCAAGTACAACCGGATAATCCCTGTTCAGAACAGACTGATAGGCAAGCAACCCCATTCCATCCAAAGAAAAAATTGTTTCAATGAGCAGGCTGCCAGTAAAAAAGGATGCTATAAAGTAGCCGGGAAATCCTGTAATGATGGGAATAATTCCATTTCGAAAAACGTGTTTGTACAAAACCTGCTGCTCGCTCAAGCCTTTGGCACGCGCTGTCAACACATACTGTTTCCTGATTTCCTCAAGAAAGGAATTCTTTGTCAGCATGGTCATGACAGCCAGGCTTCCCACAGCACCGGAAGTAATGGGTAAAACCATGTGCCAGAGATAGTCGAGAATTTTATTGATCATGCTCATTTCCGACCAGCCATCAGAGACAATACCTCTTAACGGAAATATATTCCAGAACGACCCGCCTCCAAATAAAACAATAAGAACAATGGCCAAAACGAAACCTGGAATGGCATATCCTATCAGGATGGCAGTTGAGCTCAAAATATCAAAGCGTGACCCGTCCCGGACAGCCTTACTGATTCCCAGTGGGATACAAACCCCATAAACGATAATAAAGCTCCACAACCCCAGCGACATGGAAACAGGCATCCGTGAAATAACAAGATCAACTACAGATTGATGATAATAGTATGATGTACCAAAATCAAAAACCAGGTAATTTTTCATCATGCCTATGAAACGTGTCACAGGAGGTTTGTCAAAACCGTAGAGTTCTTTTAGCTGCTCTACACGGCTTTCATCAAGCCCGGAATCTCCATGATAAAATGAAGGGCCTGCAGAAACCTCTCCGCCCTTTCCAAGTCCTTCCATCTGGGACAGCAACTGTTCAACCGGCCCTCCCGGAACAAACTGAGTTACAATAAAGGTAAGAAGCATTACTCCAAACAGAGTCGGAATCATCAACCCTATGCGTTTTAGTATATAAAATATCAAATCAAACGTTTAATCCTTGTAATTTATATCTTTTTATGGCTAGTTGCAGGTATGTATTTTAGTTTATACTTGATAATCTCTTATGTGGTAAATTAAAATGATTACAACGAATAAAGATCTCAAAGCCTTGATGGAAAGGGCACATAAAACTGACGCCATAGCACTGGATACTGAATTCATCTGGGAACGCACCTACTACCCACGACTGGGTCTAATTCAGCTGGCTCTTTCCGATGAAGAATGTTTCCTCATCGATCCCTGCGCCTTAGATGATCTTTCTCCATTAGGAGAATTACTCGCTGATCCTGCAGTTGTCAAAATATTTCATGATGCACCTCAGGATCTTGCCATCCTTCGCAATGCAACAGGAAGAGACCCACAGAATATTTTTGACACCAGACTTGCGGCAGGTTTTGGCGGCCTCAGTTCGACCCTCTCCCTTTCTGCTCTCATTGAACTCCTTCTGGAAATTAAGCTCGAAAAAACAGAAACCAGGACAAACTGGCTGCAAAGACCGCTGGACAAGAAACAGACACAATATGCCAAAGACGATGTCAGATACCTGCGTGCCGCCCGTGTTCTTCTGCTTGCCCGTATCCTGCCCACCACAAAAAAATGGATGGAAGAGGAACTGTCCAGATTAAACAAGCCGGAGAACTATATAGGAATAATTGACGCCAAACGCTATACAAAAGTTAAAGGTGCCGCCAGTCTGAATCAAATTTCTCTGGCAATTCTCCAGGAACTTGCTACCTGGCGGGAAAATGAAGCCAGACACAGAAACCGGCCGCGAGGTCATATTATCAAAGACAGCGTACTTCTTTCCATTGCCAAAGGACGGTTGCGTGACCATGCCGCCATCCAGAAATGCGGAGAAATCTCAGCAAAAACAGTTGCTGCCTACGGTGACAAAATAATTCAGTTGGTGGACAATGGGCTGGCCAGGCCCGAGCCAGATTGTCCTCCTTCCCTGCGTCAAACCAAACTTAACCATAAAGAACAGGCAGCACTTACCAGATTACAGGATTATATTACCCTCAAAAGTGATGTGAACGGCGTTGACCCAGCACTGATTGGCAACAAAGGTGAATTGAAGAGATGCATCAGAAACACATCACCTTCCACATCACGACAAAAAAAAGGGTGGAGAAAAGAATTTCTTGCTGAGATGAAAGAAGAATAGTTTTTAGCAGCAGGATGAACATTTACTTTGCCGGCGCTATACGCGGGGGACGGGAAGATGCTGAGCTCTATTCCAGTCTCATTCAACTGCTGAAAACCTACGGTACTGTTCTCACAGAACATGTTGGCGACAGTACCCTTCTTGACAAAGAGTTATTTCTTTCAGAAAAAGAAATATTCGAACGGGACATGCAGTGGCTTGACCTGGCTGATCTGCTTATTGCTGAAGTATCAACCCCATCCCTCGGGGTCGGATATGAACTCGCAGTTGCTGAAAAACTGAAAATCCCCTGTTACTGTCTATTTCGCAAAAAACATGGCAGAGCGTTATCTGCTATGATCGATGGTAATCCTTATTTCCAGGTACTAACCTACACCACCAATGCAGATGCAGTTAAAACTGTTACAGATCTGATAAACAAAACCACAAAATAATCCTCAGGCCTCAAAATCTCCTGATAATGTTTTATCAGACCAGCCCCCTCTCATAATTAAATTCTGTTGTTCCCGGTAAATGACGATCTCCATTATACGCGTCAAGCACCTCCTGTCCTTCACTGGTCAGGAACCCAATACTTCTCAAATCCACAACAAAATTGGAGCAGTGCATTTTTCGGAGATGCCAAAGCTTTCCCAGCAAAGAAAAGTGTTTACCACTTCGAGTAATGGTCAAGCCGGAACTTTCTTGAACATGAAGCAAATCTCCTTTGTCATTTTGCAAAGAACATTCCTTCTCTTTGAGTGGAGGTATAATTCGCGAAGTAAACAAGTCCACAGGACTGAAAACCGTGACGAGCAGTTTAGCTGCCACAGCACCAGTCAGCAGATCTCCAATATTTTCTTTATCATCTTCACTTGAAAGAGTCCATTCCCGGATGCCCAAACCCTGCAAGGCATCAACCGCCAGTTTGTTTAAGGAATACAGCCATGGGCCTGCCATAAGATGAACTCCCGTGATAGAGCTGAACAGTTCAAAATGGGCCAGATTGTTTAAACGAAAATGCAAAAAACCTGCCCCAACTGTTTTTTCAACCATCATTTTTGTTGCGTCCCAATCGCAATCAAACAAGAGAGATGGTATGTCCCAGATTACACATTGGAGCTCTTTTTCTCCCCATCCTTGCTTCTTTGTTTCTTCCAGCATTTCCAGCTTTAATGAAAAAATAAAGCGATAAGCAGTATTGTCGCTCACACCTCTTACATCCTGACGTCGATCTGTAACAATATATAACTTTTCATCCGGTATCTCTTTCCTATTACTTTTCAACGATAAAATCGAATCCAGTACTGTACGCAATTTTGCCGCTGCCAGTTTCTTGCGACTCTCCTCGGCAAGCTCATTCAGATAACCATAAAAATCACGCCGTATTTCCTTTAAACGGCTGGGTTTTATGACAACAGGTGGTAGATCCACTGCATCAAGACGCATGAGTGCCAACTCCGGATATCCGGTACGAGCAAACACCTTCAGCAGTGTTTCCCTGGTAAGAGGAGATTTATCTGCAGCAATCATTTCCACAGGATAATCTTTTTTCACCTCCAAGCCATGACCATGAACAGAAGCTGCAACACAAAATGTCTTTTCTTTACACCGGACAGTCATGTCAACGTTGTACGATCGTGGTGGTGCTTTCTTCAGCTTTCTCAGGCACGCCTCTTTGCTCATCGTGAAAACCTTACCCGTGGCAAGCTTAAACACCAGATCACCAACGCTTACTTTTCCTGAAAAAGGGAGGGGAATAGAAACCGTACTCCCTTTGCCTGCACGTTTAACTGCGCGCTTGCCAATGTACATTTTTCTTACTGTAAATCCCTGCCCTGACCTGTCATTGCCCGGTTGGATACGGAGACGATCTCCAACGTGGATCAATTCACTGGTCTTAAAAGTTACAGACTTCCCCCGCAATCGTTCCACTTTAGCAATGATTTTTCCAATGCCGCCCTTCTGTTTTGACAGTACAATATCAGCCCCGCCAAACCCCGGCAGAAACCCTGGGCTGCTTTGACGCCCCATACAGCTCCCAAGCTTTTCTTTTGCTGCAAGAATTGCGTCCTTCTCCCCTCCTGCCCCGGCATCAAGAACTGTTCGATAGGCAGCAACCACTGAGGCGACATACTCGGCACTCTTCATGCGTCCTTCAATTTTAAAACTCATCACACCGGCCCGGGTAAGTTCCGGGATAAGCTCAATTGCAGAAAAATCACTGGTTGAAAAGTAAAAGCCTGAGTCCTGCTTATGGTGGTAGCGTCGCCTGCAAGGTTGAATACATCTGCCCCTGTTTCCGCTTCTGCCATCAATGTATGAAGAGAAAAGGCAATGACCGGAAACAGAGTAACAAAGTGCACCATGGACAAAATGTTCAAGCTCAAGCCTGCTGTTTCTGCCAATAAAAGATATCTCATCAAGACTCAACTCTCTGGCAAGAACTGCCCTGGTAAAACCCAATCTCTCCAACATTCGAACCCCAGCCAGATTATGGATAACCATCTGAGTTGAGGCGTGCAAAGGAATTCCACGAAAATGATTATGTACCAGACGATATAAGCCTAAGTCCTGAACAATAAGACCATCCACAGAAACACGCTCAATTTCCTGCAGAATTTCAAGGAGTTGAGGTATCTCCCCACCCTTGATCAAAGTATTTAAGGCAACGTAAATCTTCTTTTCCTCTGCATGGACATAAGCTGACAATTGTCCAACTTCCTTCAGAGAAAAATTTTTTGCCTTAGCCCTTGCAGAAAATGAATTAAGACCACAGAATACTGCATCAGCACCATTCTCAAGAGCCGCAAAAAACGATTCCAGAGATCCAGCAGGTGCAAGAAGTTCCAATTTTTTTTGTTTTGCTAAAATCATATTTTCACAATGTGGCACAACCCTTTAAAGGCACTACAAATCACTTGATTTCATAGCCGACTAATGGTAACCATACACCACTTTTACCTATCAGGAAACAACCTTAGAGCACTTCCTTACAGGCTAAAATAAGACAACAAATAGTCATGATTTAAACAATATCCGTAACTTAACGAATCAATTAAATTGCTTTCGATGGGATTGCTTTATCATAAAAGAATGAATGAGCCCTCAGTCATGACAACGTAATCAATCGTTTTTTCACTTCACACACTGCTTAACAGAGTCATTATAGATTAGTCGCGGAAGAATTTAGTCCAAAGAAGTTCTTCTGCTTAACTTATTATTTCTTTAAGTTACCTAAAACAAAAAGAGGAGGGAAAATGAAGAAAATTTCAATTATTTCAGTTGCAGCCCTGGGGGCCCTTGTTGGCAGCTCT
>DQTH01000048.1 GCA_015662865.1 Desulfocapsa sulfexigens | reverse complement strand
ATATTACCGGGCAGAAGTATGGAGCAAATGCGCTCGGCATGCAACGTATTCTTAATTTTGGCAGTTATCGTACAGCTTGGCAGTGGCTTCATAAAATCCGACGTGCGATGGTCAGGCCCGGCCGGGATCGGTTGAGCGGTACAGTCGAGATTGATGAGACCTATGTCGGCGGCAAAAAGCCAGGCAAACGTGGAAGAGGTGCTGAGGGAAAGGAACTGGTTGGTATTGCTGTGGAAGATAAAGGTAGCAGAGGTATCGGACGAATACGCCTCTGGCACCTTGAGGATGCCTCCAGCGCCAGTCTGTTGCCCTTTGTTCAAGGAGTTGTTGAACCTGGTAGTGCTATTCATACTGATAATTGGTCAGGCTATACAGATTTGAGTGACAATAATTATATACATAATGTGATGCAATCAAAAGATATGACAATCGTTCACTTAGTTGCATCACTGTTGAAACGATGGATTCTTGGTACATACCAAGGAGCGGTGAGGCCCTCTCACCTTACATATTACCTGGATGAGTTTACATTTCGTTTTAATCGTCGGACATCTGCCTCACGAGGAAAACTATTTTATAGGCTCATGCAACATGCTGTGTTAGTGGATCCAGCACCGGCATCATCTTTGAAAGGACCGGCTTTCCCTTTTCTTGAAGATACTCAAATCTTGACCCATTCGATAACGAGTGACCACAATATGTGGTATGTGCTGGAGTTATATGCATACCCCAGTTTATACTTTTTTCATATCGTATTACACAAGATGATGGCAATATCAACTTTGGAACAGTATTCTTAAGGGTTGTTGAGCCGGACAGCGATACCGACAACGATGGTATGCCTGCATCTTATGAAGCGAGCTACTCCGATATTCTCAACAGCTTAAATGGTAATGATGGTGATCTTGATTATGATGGAGATGGACTGATTAACTACCTGGAATACGTTTTCGGATCTAACCCGACACTTACTGATACTGATGGAGATGGAACCAGCGATCTTGAAGAACTCTCTACAGTTGATACGGATAATGACGGTATGCCGGATTATTATGAGATTAGTAACGGCCTTGATCCAAATGTTAATGATGCCAATGGTGATCTTGACAATGATGGCCTGACCAATTACGAAGAATACCAGATGGGATTACCGCCCAACAACCCTGATTACGACAATGACGGTCTGCTGGACGGAGAAGACCCTGATCCTTTTGTTAATCGCGCTGCGTCACTGATCCCCGTGTTGTATCTTTTATTGGACTTTAACTGACAACCTATGGATTGTTCCCAGTTTAAATGCCGTCATGATTGCGTTAAGTTAAAGGGGTGGGCTATTTTGTACGAAGATTATTATTGCCACCAAGTTGTTTAAAGCAAGCCAACACGATAGGAAGCGACAGGGATCTTACCAAGAATTACCATTTTACTATTTAACCACATCGAGTTTCAATTTTTATTATTCCGAACCGCTACCCTGAATATTATTCAGGGTAGCGGTTCGCAGTCGCGTTGTGCATATAGTGCAACCATATATGGATTTCTAAATAATAGCAACGGCCTGATTGCTTATTAAATGCAACATGACGTTTGTTTGAAATCTTACTTGGCATGCATGGACTCCGAAAATGTTACGGAAGTCCACTCAAAAAGGGAAAACTTTTTGGATCAAGTAAACTTCCTGTTTCTTTTTGAAGCCCACTTTTTGTGACTGGCATGAGACATAGGTAGGCTTCTCTTCATTGAAGCCCGCCTTGGCTCATAGCCACTAACGGGAACCAGTCCGTTTCGGATACTGGCCACCAAAGTACCATATCGGTAGTTTCGGTTATGAAATGAACCAGTGTCAAGGGACATTGGTTGCGGTATGCTCTTTATATAAAGAGCATTTAGCTAATCTTTTATAAGATTCTGACACTAAGTCATTGACGTTAACATATTGCAGCTACATATTACTGTCAATACCACAAAGAAGGCGTGGTTATTTCTGAAGCAGAATTTAGAGACAGGAATCACATAAAAAACACCAGTTTTGCGAATGGCAGGGAGCACCTCTTCCATTACCCACTCTTCAAATTTCTCAGCCTCTAGCTTTGTAGAATATTTATGATCAGAGTAAAATTATTATTTTCAATATGCTAGACGATCTGGCAAGGAGTGTTGAGATGCCGAAAGGCGTTGAAAAACTCGTCACGTTATTATACACATTTGAAATGTGTTTTTGGGTTGAGATAGCTTCTTGGCTGTGATTGATCTGAAATTACCAAAAATTTGCTAAAATACTCTGAAAAAAATAATAGTTTTACGGCAGTTAATGAAAATTTCCATTTACCATTATTTTACCACTCGCCGCCATAATTACACCATAATCACCCCATAATTCCCGAAAAACAGGGTAAAAAGCCAACAAAAAAAGCCTGCAAAACCAACCATAACAAATTGATTTTACAGGCTTTAACTGGTACGCCAGACAGGGTTCGAACCTGTGACCTACGGCTTAGAAGGCCGTTGCTCTATCCAGCTGAGCTACTGGCGCATACATGTCTGCTATAAAATATAGATGACAAAAAAGCAACTCCAATTTTAATCAGCACGTCACCCGATACTCACATGACAATGTGTATTTCTTTTACGGCATGCGTAAGAGGTAGCAAGAGTGCGTGATGGGAACTTTTGATAAAGTGAAAAATTTGGAGTGTGATATTGAAATTGACAAAACCACCGAATTCTTGCTGCCCTTTTAATGCGATTGTTAGCCAGCAATTAAAAGAGAATAATAATAGCTGTCGGAAAATTTAATTAACGATGACTCTGGCTGAAATTTTTTAGTAACATCTTTGAACTGGTAATCTTCCCCTGCTTGGGCAAGCAGTTCACGATAATAATAAAGAATCACAATATTCAAGGCTGCCATAGAATTTAGGGTGTTTTTAAGATTTGCTTTATCAAAGTGAATATCTCTTTGATGCTTTACATCGTTGTAACTACTCCACCAAAGAGGATTACTTTCTCCATTCCAATTGCTCCAAGGAGTTAACTCTAGACCGAATCTGGGGACGGAGCACGCCTCGTTAACTAAATCTGGTAACTCAGCCAGTATCGTTTCTTTATAGTCGTTAATGTTTCGATGACTTTTAACTGTATTTTTAATGTTGCATAAGGCTTTTAACACCACATCCACTTCAGATGATGACGCCAAAAGCAAGTGCGAAAGTTCGATGGAGTATGTACTGAAGTTTGTATAAGTTGTCTATTTTGTGATTTGTAACAAAAAAAACAACTCCATTTTTATCAGTACATCACTCGGATCAGCCATGATGGACTCGAAAAAAATAGAAATCTAAGATGGCCTTGTGAAAAGCTCCAGATACGAGGCGCCCAAAAATCATATTATTTCGGCGTACTAGGGGTACGTTGAAATAATATGATTTTTGCAGCAACGAAGAAGATGGAGAATTTTCACAAATCCATCAATCTTCATCAACGGGCTTCCAGACAGGGCCTGTGGCGGTATCTATGACCTGAATTCCCTTGCGTATCAGCTCGTCGCGTGCCTCATCTGCTGCTTTCCAGTCTTTTCCCTGACGGGCCTCTTCTCGGCGTTGAATAATTGCGTTCACAGAAGGTGCAAGAGGACAGCCTTTGAGACGAAAAATTTGTAAAATTTTATTAATCTTTCTCAGGCTTTCCAGAATATATTTTTTCTGATCCCCATCGAGATGATTGACATGGAGAATCGGGTTGGTCTGCTTGATAAACTTATAAACAGCCCCCATGCCCTTTGAAACATTCAAATCATCATCCATGGCTTCAAAGAACTGTTCCTCCATGGCTGACACATAAGCAGCGACTTCCGGATGAGGTTTTCCGGGAGGAAGGCAGAGTAGCTTACAGGTAAATTCATCGATCCGACGTAGAGCAGTCCGGACTGTGATCAAACGACGAAAGGAGAAATTGATAGGTTTGCGGTAATGGACAGAAAGCAGCATGAAGCGGACATCACGCGGGGTAAATCCACGCAGGACAACATCCTTTAAAGTGACAACATTGCCGGCTTCTGCAGACATCTTTTTCCCATCCACAAGTAACAACTCAGAGTGGAGCCAATATTGGGCAAGCGGTTTTCCGGTGAGTGCCTCTGCAATGGCAATTTCATTTTCATGATGGGGAAAGATAAGGTCACGGCTGGATGTGTGAATATCCATGGTCTCCCCAAGATATTTCGTTGACATGGCCGAACATTCGATATGCCAGCCGGGCCGCACGTTACCCCAATCGGTTTCGTAAAAAATACCTTTTTTCAGTTCAGCAAGGGTGGAACGCTTAAGCAGGGTGAAATCACGTGGGTTGTCCTTTTCATAGTTGTCCAGATCAACTGTTCTGCCAAGCTGGATTTTGCCGAGATCAATCCTTGAAAGACGACCGTATTTCTTGAATTTGGAGATATCAAAATAGATCGAGCCGTGTTTTTCATAGGCAAACCCTTTGTGCAGCAGTTCGTGGGTGATTTCGATCATGTCTGCCACATGGTCGGATGCATTTGGGTAATTGGTTGCCCGCTTCACATTCAGTGAGTCGATATCCTCCATAAAACCATCAATAAACTTTGATGTGAATTCCTTTAAGGACTTCCCTGCCCTATCCGCACCTTCAATGGTATTGTCATCAAGATCTGTAAAATTCATACATGAGTTGACTTCAAAGCCTTTGTGTTCCAAATAACGGGTAATAAGATCCGAAACCACAAAACGCCGGCAAAGGGAAAGATTTGCAGGCTCATAGGCTGTTGGCCCGCATGTGTAGAAAGAAACCGATTTTTCGTTCTGAGGCCGAAACTCTTCCTTCTTTTTGGTGAGGGTATTGTAAAAACAGAGACTGGATTTTTTATCCGTCTCTTTATTCTTTCTTGTAAATAACGGTGTGGAAAGGTAACGCTCCCCTCCATCCGGAATGATTGTGACGATAAAACCGGAATCAAGTTCTTCAGCCAATTGCAAAGCACAGAACATTGCCGCTCCGCTGCTCATGCCGACCAGAAGACCTTCTTTTCTGGCAAGGAGCCGGGCCATGCGAAATGCATCTTCATCATGAATATTTACGATTCTATTGGGAAGTGACTTATCAAATATCCCGGGCCGGTAGGACTCTTTCATGTTTTTGAGGCCCTGAATTTTATGTCCGAGATAAGGCTCAACGGCAACAATATGAACATCAGGGTGATTTTCATGAAACCACTTGCAAAGTCCCATAACTGTTCCGGATGTACCAAGCGTTGCCACTACGTGGGTGACCTGCCCTTCTGTCTGATCCCAGATTTCAGGAGCTGTATGCTTATAATGCGCTTCCCAGTTCGCTTCATTATTGAACTGGTCGGTCAGATAATAACGCTCGGGATACTCGCGGGCCATGGCATATGCCTTCTCGATGGCACCATCCGTACTTCTATTCGCCGGAGTAAGAAGGATCTCTGCGCCATAGGCCTGCATGATTTTTCTACGCTCAAGGGAGGCGGATTCCGGCATAATCAGCTGGCACCTATATCCTTTTGCGGCACACACCATGGCAAGCCCTATCCCGGTATTGCCGCTGGTTGCTTCAAGAACAATTTTATCCGGTGTCAGTTCTCCGCTGGCTTCGCCTGCCTCAATGAGTGAAAGAGAAATCCGTTCCTTGACCGACCCGCCTGGATTCATGGATTCAATCTTTCCATACACCGGGATACTGGAGGCGTTCAGCCGATTAATACGAACAAGAGGAGTATTGCCAATGGCATCTAAAATAGTATTGCAGAGAATCATTTTACCGAAAATATATCCTTTTAAAAAAAAGTGGATTTTATGGGTGAAAGAGTATTCTATTTCTAATTACGTTTTCAAGCAAGAAAGAAGAAAATACTGCCTGACTTCATAGCTTTTTGCAAGCCTTGGACAGGTACCAGAAACGAACCAGGGCATCCCGGGCATCCTTATCAGGAATGGATCCAGCCTGTTGTTCAAATGCTGCGATATCCTGGGGAGAAGGTTGGACATAACAAAGACCTTGTTCGACCTTATCTTCTTCGCCCGCGTCTTTCTCTGCCAAAACAAAACGCAACCCTTTTATCTTGGATATTCGAAGAGATTTATTTAAGATTTCCAGAAGTACAACTGTCTGGAACTGAAACTGCTGGAGCCAGGCTGAATTCTCAACTTCCACCCACAGCACCTTCTTGACTATCTTGAGAGGCTGGCAATGTTGTGTTATTTCACAACCCAGCAATTCATGCCAGCGGACAAAAACAGAGTGCAGATCCAGCTGCTCTTCCCAGCCACGCTGTTGAGAGATATGCGGCAGAACATTTTTCAAAACCTGCAGCGAATTATTTTTTTTCTCTCTCATGAGGATAATCTTACTATTGGGGAAACATCCAATTGCTGTTAGTGCCTGACTCCGCATAAGCAGCAATAAAAACAATCTCTTATGGGTTTAAATTTAAATCGAAAAGTTACAAACACCAACAAGGCGCTTATACCCCTTGTGGGCGCCAGTAACAGGTTTAGGCTTCTCTACCATAATGCATTGATTTTTATTTTCTATTGCTTTTCTTTGAATAAAGCCCCTATCCATTATATAGTTACATCTCAGGGTAAGATGTCCGTCGGAGAGCTGGCGGTTAACTCTGTTAGTATATTTACTATCTGTAACTTTAGATTCATGAGTGAACTTGTAAAAACCATTGTGTATTCGTCCAACCATACGACAATAAACTGATTATTTAGGTATTATTACCCATTTACTCCTGCTGTAAAAGGTCTATAATACTTAAAATTATTGTTTCGCATGATGGAGAAAGAATACGGCAATGAATAATCAGGTATTGTGCTCTTTATCAGTTTTGACACTTTTGTACAATCAATCGAAATCACATACTTTTCCGGTTAAACGATGAAAATAAAAAAAGCTGTTTTTCCTGTAGCTGGTCTTGGAACCCGGTTTTTGCCCGCCACCAAAGCAATGCCCAAAGAGATGCTGCCTGTTGTGGACAAACCCCTTATTCAATATGCCGTTGAAGAAGCACTGGCATCCGGAATTGAACACCTTATTTTTGTAACCGGTAGTGGAAAAGGTGCTCTTGAAAATCATTTTGACCGATCTTTTCAACTGGAAGAGACCCTCAGAGAACGTGAAAAAATAGAACAACTCAAAGAAATTGAATCTCTTGTTCCCAAGTCAGGAACCATTATATATACCAGACAGAGTGAACCTCTTGGTCTGGGTCACGCTATCTGGTGTGCAAGAGATATTGTGGGAGATGAACCTTTCGCAGTACTGCTAGCCGATGATCTGATTAAAAGTGAAACTCCTGTGCTTCACCAGATGGTAAAGGAATTTGATCGCTTAAGAGCATCCACTGTGGCTGTAATCGAGGTACCTAAAGAAGAGACATCAAAATATGGCATACTCGATGCTGAAAATCCCACAGAAGAAACATTTCGGGTGCGTGGTATGATTGAAAAACCACCTGCAGATGAGGCACCTTCCAATTTAGCAGTGATTGGCAGATACATTCTCACTCCCAGGATCTTTGATATTCTTGGAGGACATCAAAAAGGTGCGGGGGGTGAAATCCAGCTTACAGATGCCATGTCCCAGTTGTTGACTGAACAACCGATCTTCGGATACCGTTTTGAAGGAACACGTTTCGACTGCGGTGATAAAGCCGGATTCCAAATGGCAAATCTAGCCTTTGCGCTTGAGCATCCGGAAATTAAAGATACGCTATTAAAATATCTTAAAAAAATGCTTTGTTAGAGTCACCTCCATCCTACAGCCATATAAAATGCCCACATCACCCCACGTAATTCGCCACCATGCTGCTGTAAACCGCCCCCGACGGGAAACTTTGAATGGCCACATGAGTGTTAACCTCTGGTTCACCGGTCTTTCCGGTTCCGGCAAATCTACTCTAGCTCATGCTGTAGAAGAACGTTTGCACCTCATGGGCTGCAGAACATATGTTTTTGACGGGGATAATGTCCGTCATGGTCTTTGCGGAGATTTAGGTTTCAGCCTTGATGACCGACGGGAAAACCTGCGCAGAATTGCAGAAATGGTGAATCTATTTCTTGATTCCGGGGTTATTTCGCTCACAGCCTTTATTTCTCCCTTAAAAGCCGATCGTGAGCAGGTGAAGGAAATCCTAGGTTCTGAAAATCTCATCGAAGTTTTTTGCAATTGTCCACTGGAAATCTGTGAACAACGTGATGTGAAAGGCTTATACAAAAAAGCCAGAGCCGGTGAGATCAAAAATTATACGGGAATTTCTTCTCCATATGAAGCACCCGATAATCCTGACATTGAACTCAACACAGGAACCATCCCATTGCGTGATTGTGTAAATGAGATAATCACTGAGCTCAGGGTAAGGGGTATTATTCTTCGTTAACCCGGATTGGTAAATTTTCCATTTAATAGCCCAGTATCCATCACACAACTCTCGACATTGCAATAAAACAAAAAAAGCCCCTGGTGACATAGTTGTCACCAGGGGCTTTTTTGTTTTAAACAATTGATAACAGCCTCAATTATGGAAACTGTCAATCAACTAACACCCCACAAGGGGGTATAAGTACTTATGAGAATATTTTCTTTAAAAAAACAGGTACGCGTAAACTCCGAGAAAATATTCTGTAAAGTACTAATAAATATCAAGGTACTCATCAAGTTCCCAGTCGGTAACTGCTGTACGATATCTATCCCACTCATCTTCTTTGGCTTCGATATATTTCTCAAAAATATGGTCACCAAGAGTCTCTCTGGCAATAGCACTGGCTTTGAGTTCTTCGATTGCCTCTTTCAGGCTACCTGGCATTACACCAATGCCGGCCTCTTCCATCTCAGCTGCACTCATTTTGAAAATATCTTTATCGACAGACGCAGGAGGTGTCATTTTATTCTTCACTCCGTCAAGACCGGAATTCAGCATCATGGCAAGAGCAAGATACGGGTTACAGGTCGGATCCGGGCAACGAATCTCGGTACGTGTTCCAAGTCCACGGGAGGCTGGAATACGAACAAGTGCAGAACGATTGGAGGCTGACCATGCAGCGTAAACCGGTGCCTCGTATCCTGGAACAAGACGTTTATAGGAGTTTACAAGCGGATTGGTAACAGCTGCAAAACCACGTGCATTTTTCAATGCACCAGCAATGTATTGATAAGCAGTTTCTGAAAGCTGAAGTGGTGCATTCTCGTCAAAGAAAGCATTGGTTCCATCAGCATTAAAGAGAGACTGATTGGTGTGCATACCGGAACCATTGATACCAAAAATCGGTTTTGGCATGAAGGTAGCATAGAGGCCATATCGTGCTGCAATTGATTTCACAACCCATTTAAAAGTAATGGTGTTATCTGCAGCAGCCAGGGCGTCAGCATACTTGAAGTTAATCTCATGCTGACCTTCAGCAACCTCGTGGTGAGATGCTTCAATCTCAAAACCCATCTCTTCAAGAGTCTCAATGATCTCACGGCGACAATCATTTCCTGTATCCTCAGGATCAAGGCTGAAATAGCCGGCTACATCATTGGTGATGGTGGTGGCACGGCCTTCTTCATCTTTCTCAAAGAGAAAAAATTCAGCCTCAGTACCAACATTCATGGTGTAACCCATTTCTTTGGCCTCAGCGAGAACACGTTTCAAATTGTTTCGCGGGCAGCCTTCAAATGGGGTTCCATCAGATTTAGCAACATCACAGATAATTCTTGCTGCTGCAACGCCTTCCTGATTTCTCCAGGGAAGGACAGTAAAGGTATTATAGTCCGGTTTGAGATACATATCAGATTCATTGATACGGACAAAACCGTCAATGGAAGATCCGTCAAACATCATCTCTCCATCCAGAGCCTTCTCTACCTGGCTGCGTGGAATGGCAACATTTTTCATAAAACCAAAAATATCAACAAACTGGAGGCGAAAATAGTGAATATTTTCCTCCTCAATGGTTCTCATAATTTCATCTCTGGTCATTTCATGGTCTCCTTACTGAAGTTGAATATACCTCTTCCATTTGGCTGAGCAGTAAGCAAATGAAAGAAATTTCCCTTATGGGGTTATAGTTGTATCTTCGCCTTAAAACGGAACAATTAGCAAAACACCTAATCATTTACCATTTTGCGAAAATAAATAAAATAAAAAAATATTTGTTTACAAAATTGTAACTTTAGCCTCAGACGATGTCATCGATTCCATACAAAAGGCCGTCTTTCAATTCCTGGATAAATGATTGATCTGTCACCTTTTCCTGCTGACTGTCCAGGACATAAAACACATCAATGAGCTGTTCCACTTCTGTGGCAATATAGGCACGATAGATATTAATTCCAAAATCTGCCAGTGTCTGCGTGATACGGTACAATTGACCTGGGCTGTCTGAGGAATAGATCTCAACTATTGTATAGTGATCCGATGCTTCGTTATCAACAACCACCTTGGTTTCATTGACTCCTGCAGGGCGCTTTCGCCGACCCATCCCTGAAGAAAGCTTTTTATACAGCCTGTGGCCCAGCCCTAGCCGATAATTCAAGGCACGATTCAGATCATCGTTAACAGCCTGCCAATCCTTCTCTTCATATTGAACACCATCTTCAGGTCGAACATCGAGGACATCCACTACACTGCCGTCCTTCCAGGTGAAAATCTGGGCATTGAGCACTGAAAGATTATGCAGACTAAGTACACCGCATATCTTTGCCAGCAATCCGCTTCGATCTCGGCACATAACAAGAAGCGACCACTGTGCCTGCAGTTGTTGAGGGAAGATCAGTGCCTTCTGCTGGAGCACATTGTAGTTTTCCTGATGTGTTCGGACATGTGCAGCCACTGCCTCAGGAGTAAAACTGAGGAGATAGTCAGGTGGCAGGTCATCCACAGCAACCCGAATATCTTTTTCCTCGGAAATAAGGGAGATGACTTGTTCACGCAGCCAATCCACCCCCTGATCCACCTGGCGCACAACATCATCCGCAGCATGAAACTGCAGATAAGGGTGCACCTTCATATACATCTCGTAGAGAAGCGTTCCCTTCCAATCACTCCAGGCTGACGGACCCGTTGCATGGGAATCCGCAACTGCTATAAGATACAGCATTGCCAGACGCTCCACATCTCCGATGGTATCAGCGCAACGCCTTATAAATTTCTCATCATTCAAATCCCGGCGCAGTGCGTTCTCAGGCATAAACAAATGATACCGAACAACAAATGCCAGACAGGCGCATTCAGACTCATCAAGCCCGAGGCGTTGCCCGATCACGCCAATCATTTCTGCGCCTATAACAGAGTGGTCCCCGCCGGCACCCTTGCCAATATCATGCAGCAGTGTTGCCAGATACAGGACATGCGGTGAGGATATGGTCAAAAATACAGACTCTTCGTTTACTGTTGACTTCCGAAGGTCTGCCACACTCTGTAACAGATGACGATCAACCGTGTAAATATGATAAATATCGTGCTGAGCCAGTAACTCAATACGCCCGAACTCCGGGATATAGGCAGAAAGTAAACCTGTTTCCAGCATCACCTCTAAAAGATTAAGAATGTTTTTGCCGTCTTCAAGAATTTCAAAGAATGGTTTAGACATTCTTGATGAGCTTCGAACCTTATCACTGATCAGATTGAGATGACTGCTGATCATCTTTCTGGTTCTATGATGCACCGGCAGCCCGCTTTTTGCTGAAGCCAGAAAACATCGCATCAAAAGATATGGGCGGTTTTCAAGATCCTCTTCAGAAGCTGTTAGATGAATACGGTTATTTCTTACTATTATCCCTTTTTCAACAATCCTGTTTTCAGCATCATTTCCTCCTGCCAGGCCCAGCACATCATCAACATGATCAAAGAAGAGATCCGTGGTTACAGCAATTACCTGCAGATGACCGTAAAGATCACGCATAAAATTTTCAACACCGAGAATCCCTTCTTTGCTTTTATACCCAAAAGCTACAGCAACTTCTTCCTGCTGCTCAAAGTAGAGTTGATCATTTTTTCTGGCACTGATGTAGTGGAGACGATTCCGGACTCTGGTAAGCATGTTCCAGGACTCAAGAAAAGTTTCCTTTTCTTCCTCAAGGAGGATACCGGCCTCAGTAACGGCATTCAGGTCTGCCAAACCAAAAACAAATGCAGCAGTCCAGAGCATTGCCTGGATATCACGCATTCCGCCTTTGCTTTCCTTTATATTCGGTTCAAGAAGATAACTGTGACTGCCAAAGCGTTTACGCCGATCTTCACGAAAAGTCTTCATGGCATGGACAAACTCATCCCGTGAACCCTCTATGAAATCGCTCCGGTATCTGGCAAGAAGATCAGCAAATAACTTTTCTGATCCAACAAGCAGCCGAGCATCCAGCATGGCTACCTGAAAAAAGAAATCTTCTTTGGCAAAACTTAAACACTCATCAACCGTCCGAACACCGTGTCCCACATCAAGTCCGGTATCCCAGAGGGGATAAAGTACCCCGTTTGCCACTTTTTCCATTTCCTCTTTTGCATCTTCATGAAAAAGAATCAGAAGATCAATATCAGAATATGGAAAGAGTTCACTGCGCCCATAGCCGCCAAGGGCAATAAGAGCCACTGAGTCAGCAGCTCTCTCACCTGCAACAGCATTGAAATGCTCGGCGATGAATTCATCGACCAGACGACTCTGTTCCAGAAGAAGGGCCTGACCACTCAGGCCCTTCTTCCACAACTCTTCAAGCGTTTCTCTCTGGGTTCGCAGTTTCGACATAAAAGTAACGGAAGAATCTATTTATTAAACTGCGTCGTGGTCTTCCTCACCGGTACGCACACGAATAATACGCTCGATTGGAATAACAAAAATCTTGCCGTCACCAATTTTTCCGGTATTGGCTGCTGCCCTGATGGTGTTTACCACCTGGTCTACCATATTTGCAGTAACCACAATTTCGATATTTACCTTGGGAATAAAATCGACCACATATTCAGCACCACGATAAATCTCAGTATGCCCTTTCTGTCGACCATATCCTTTTACTTCAGAGATAGTCATTCCTTTGATACCAATCTCAGTTAAAGCATCTTTCACATCATCGAGCTTAAACGGCTTAATAATCGCTTGAATCTTTTTCATAATAATCCTCTATTTTCAGTTTTGTCGGCTTTGTCAAAAACTGTTCTGACATTTTCGTAAATTTAATTTTTTCGAAAACGCACAGTAACAAAAGTTTATAAATACTATCTACAACTTTATCACAGGTGATGAATTCGCAAATAGTCAAAATTTAAGATGGATTTGAAAAAACTTCATATTCGAGGCACGGAAAAATCATATCATTTCGGCGTACTAGGGTACGTTGACATGATGTGATTTTTCCAGCAACGAAGAAGATGAAGAGTTTTTACGAATCCATCACAGGTTATAACCGACCTCACCATGAGCCGTAACATCCAGACCCTGAGTTTCATCTTCAATATCTACACGTAGACCAACGGTTAAGTCTATCACTTTAAGAATAATAAAAGTTAACACAACCGAATAGGCGATGGCTGCCCCGGCACCGATAGCCTGTACAGTAAACTGTCCGGCGTTTCCAAAGAAAAGGCCATTGGCACCATCCGGATTTGCAGCAGTAGATGCAAAAAGTCCTGTTGCCAAAGCACCCCATAATCCGCCTACACCATGGATACCGACAACATCAAGGGAATCATCATAGCCGAGTTTTCCTTTGGCGACGACAGCACCGTAGCAGAGGACACCAGCAACACCACCCATGATCATTGCTGAAATGGGGCTTACAAAACCAGCACCCGGAGTGATCGCCACCAGACCAGCCAGAGCACCAGACGCGGCACCGAGAACTGTGGGTTTACCCTGCAACTTCCACTCTGCCAGAATCCAGGCAAGGAGACCTGCTCCTGTGGCAACCTGTGTAGTCATCAGAGCAAGAACCGAAACAGGACCGGCAGAAAGAGCAGATCCCGCATTAAAACCAAACCATCCAAACCAGAGTAATCCGGCTCCAAGTACTGTCAGTGGCAGGCTGTGAGGATGCATGGCATCACGCCCATAACCTTTTCGTTTACCAAGCATCAGACAGGCGACAAGGGCTGCAGCGCCTGAGTTAATGTGGATAACAGTTCCACCGGCAAAATCAAGAGCACCCATGGCACCAAGCCATCCGCCCTGTCCCCATACCCAGTGACATATCGGGAAATAAACAAAAGTAGCCCAACAGATTATAAACAGCAGATAAGCGGAGAATTTCATTCTTTCCGCTATGGCTCCTGTAATAAGTGCAGGAGTAATAATGGCAAACATCAACTGAAATGCGCAGAACAGCAGATCAGGGATCGTATCGGAATAAGGCCCGGGGGTAAGTCCTACATTTTTAAGACCTGCAAAGTCAAAATTTCCTACAAAATGGCCAACATCCGGACCAAAAGCCATGGAATATCCGTACAATACCCATATAACTGTAATCACGCCCAGACAGACAAAGCTCTGCATGGTGGTGGAAAGCACGTTTTTACTGCGCACCAGTCCACTGTAAAAAAGCGCCAAACCTGGCGTCATAAGCATTACCATTGCCGTAGCAACGAGCATGAATGCGGTATCTCCACTGTCCATTCTTTACCCCTTAAATAACTAAATTCATTCTTATTTAGCTGTTGTATGCAGTCTCTGAATGTTCAGTATAATCCAGGCCTGCAACTTCAGCCTCTTCAGACACTCTCAGTCCCAATGTGCCGTGTACTATTTTCAATAAAATCCAGCTCACAACCAGAGTGTAACCTCCTACCACTACGACCCCAAAAGCCTGTTTTCCAAGCTGTGCCACATTTCCGGCAAGCAACCCGTCAACACCTCCGGGATTTACTGCTGTTGATGCAAAAATTCCAAGGCAGAGTGTTCCAACAGCCCCGCCCACTCCATGAATTCCGACAACGTCGAGGGAATCATCGAGTTTTAATTTCGTTTTAAAGTTTACAGCTGCGAAACAGACCATGCCTGCAATACAGCCAATAACAATTGCTGAATTCGGCCCGACAAATCCGGCTGCAGGAGTAATGGTTGCCAGTCCAGCAATGGCACCGGATGCAGCGCCAAGGGTAGTTGCCTTTCCAAGGGTGAACCATTCCATAACAACCCACATAAGCATACCTGCCATTCCGGCGAGATGTGTGGCCACAAAGGCAGTGGCCGCAACCTCATCTGCTGCAAGCGCTGAACCACCGTTAAAACCAAACCAGCCAAACCATAGCAGGCCTGTTCCTAAAAATGTCATTGGAAGGCTGTGAGGCAGATAATTTTGCTTCCCATAGCCGCGCCTTGGGCCAATAACCAGAATTGCAGCCAGTGCTGCCGCACCACATGTTACATGGACAACCAGTCCACCGGCAAAATCCATCACACCCATGTTTCCGAGCCATCCACCTTTTCCCCACACCCAGTGACAAACCGGGTTATAGACAAAAATGGCCCACAACAGAGCAAAAATAAGAAAAGGCACAAAACGTACCCGTTCAGCAAAAGCTCCGGTGATGAGTGCCGGAGTGATAATGGCAAACATGCATTGGTAAATCATAAAAACTATTTGCGGAATGGTGGTTGCATAATCAGCACTTGGTGCTGTTGTGACACCATTTAAAGCAAACCAGGACAGATTGCCGATAACACCAGCCACATCAGGTCCAAAGGACATTGAATAACCAAGGTACACCCATTCAATGGAAATAAGGGCAATCATTGCAAAACTCTGCATCATGGTCCCAAGTACGTTCTTACTTCGAACCATTCCCGCATAAAATAGAGCAAGCCCGGGCGTCATCAATAACACCAGGCCTGCTGCCGCCAGAATAAAGGCGGTATCCGCAGCACTAATCATTATTCTCCTCCGTAAAATTACGCTTCCGGGACTTTCAAAAAACCCCGATTGAAAATAGATTACAAAAACGGGTCTCCCAATCCATGTCTGTAATCCTGACAATTCTTTTTTCCTGTCCCAAATATCAATCCTGTTGCAAAGCGACAGGCACAGAAAACTGTCTCCACCTATACAACAGTCATGCCAAAACACTGTTTTGCAGACAACATCATGTAACAGTGGCTGTTTTTATTAAAAGACTCATTCTGACCCGTCTGCTATGTGCTAAAATTTAACATTTTCGTAACATCCCCCAAGAAACCTTCCATTATTGTAACTTTCATCCGCCCTGTTTTTCCGATATTAGGACAATTCTTGTGAAAGTCAGTTGAATGGATTAACTTCCGGCTGACGAAATTTCATAAATTCACCACTTAATTATCAGCCAAATCGCCAATACATGAATATAAACAACCAACATTTCAGAACCATCTGGCCTGATCCTGACAACGACAAAACAATACTGATCATTGATCAAAGACAGCTTCCTCACAAGTTTGCCATTGAACCACTGCATACTCTAAATGATGCGGTGACAGCCATTCGTGACATGCACGTCAGAGGTGCAGGCCTAATAGGTGCAACAGCGGGTTTTGGAATGCATCTTGCCGCGATTCAAGCTAGAACAGGTCACCTGGCCGAAGCACTGGTGCAGGGCGCAGAACACCTTGACAAAAGCCGGCCCACGGCCAGAAACCTGAAATGGGCAGTTGATCGTGTCCTGAAAGAAGCAGAAAAGGGAAAAAATGAAGACGAGAAAAAGAAAATAATCTTTGAAACAGCCTGTGCCATAGCAGATGAAGATGCGGCTTTCTGCAAAGCACTTGGCCTCCATGGTCTTAAAATCATAGAGGATCTAAGCAGGAAAAAAAAAGGAGAAACGGTCAACATCCTTACCCATTGTAATGCCGGCTGGCTGGCTTTCGTGGATTACGGCAGTGCAACTGCACCGATATATGCTGCCCGGGACGCGGGAATTGATATCCATGTGTGGGTGGATGAAACCCGTCCATGGAACCAGGGAGCAAAACTTACTGCCTGGGAATTGCAACAGGAAGGTATCCCCTGCACACTTATCACTGATAATGCTGGTGGACACCTCATGCAGCAGAAAATGGTGGATATGGTAATTGTGGGAACTGACCGTACCACCCATACCGGCGATGTGGCCAATAAAATTGGTACATACCTGAAAGCTCTGGCAGCTCGTGATAACGACATTCCCTTTTATGTGGCTTTACCTTCTTCCACATTTGACTGGCAGATTGACAAAGGAAGTGATATTCCAATCGAAGAAAGATCTGGAGATGAGGTCACAGCAATTAGTGGCCTGAACGAAAATGGGATCATTCAATCCGTGCAGCTCACAGCTCCCGGAACAAAAGCATTGAACTATAGCTTTGACATCACGCCAGCTCGTTTAGTCAGTGGCCTGATTACTGAGCGGGGTGTTGTTGCAGCTGAAGAAAATGCTATTCACCGGTTATTTCCTGACAAATAAAAAAGAAGAAAGCAACATACTCTCGAAATAATAAGAGGCCATTATTCCTGGCGTCCATAATCATCGTCTAACCTTACGATATCATCCTCTCCGAGATAACTGCCGTTCTGAACCTCGATCAATTCGAGGTCTATGGCTCCTGGGTTCTCCAGACGATGTTTTGCACCGGCTGGAATATATGTTGACTGATTTTCATATAAAAGAAAAACATCATCACCATTTGTTATACGTGCAGTTCCGGAAACAACCACCCAGTGTTCATGACGGTGGTGATGCATCTGCAATGACAGTTTAGAACCGGGACTTACAGTAATTCGTTTGATCTGATACCGCTCATGCTGCTCAAGCACGGTATAGCTTCCCCAGGGCCTGTGAACAGTTCGGTGCAGCTTAAATTCATCCCTGCTGTTTTTCTTTAACCTGGAAACAATTTTTTTCACATCCTGAGATCTTGACAGGGGAGCCACAAGCACTGCATCAGAAGTCTCGACCACCAAAGTGTCTTCCAGGCCCACAGTGGCTACAAGTGTATCCTCAGAGCGCACCAGACAGTTTTTTGTATCTTCCATGATTACGTCACCTTCGGCGACATTACCATTTTCATCCTTTTTTGAAACTTCCCACAGAGCATACCAGGAACCGATATCACTCCAATCGAGATCAGCGGCCACCACTGCAGCCAGATCGGTCTTTTCCATGAGTGCATAATCGATGGAATCACTGGGACACCTCGTCATTGCTCCTTCATCCAGTCTAAAAAAAACACCATCACGTTTTCCAAGCAGGACTGACTCTTTCATACAGGCCAGGATATTCGGTGCCAGCCGTTCCATTTCTTCACGGAATGTTTTAATGGAAAAGGCAAACATGCCACTGTTCCAGAAATAGTTTCCTTTTTTTATATATGACTTGGCAGTTTCAAGGTCAGGCTTTTCGCAGAAAGAATCAACAGAATCCCCATCTCCCTGTTCGATATAACCGTAGCCTGTTTCAGCATGTTGTGGTTCAATACCAAAGGTAACTATTTTGCCTTCAGCTGCCAGACTCACCGCTTTGGCAACCGCTTCCTGAAAGGCTTCCTTGCGGAGGATCAGATGATCTGCAGGCAAAATGAGAAGAATAGTCTCTTCATCTGTTTCCGGATCTGCCGCACAATACTCCACCGCACCACAGACAGCAGGTGCTGTAT